>SKHS01000189.1 GCA_007116835.1 Halomonas sp. | reverse complement strand
TCGTCATCAGGCAATTTTATTGCATCCCACTCAAGCCGCCGGTGCTACCCACGAATTACCCGAATACTGTGTGCTGGTTGCGAATGCACAGCTGACTAGCGGGCGTATTCGCATCACTACACAAGATGCTACGTGCATAGAGACCCATGATGCTGAGAGCAGTATTTTCCATGGTGCGTTTGAAGCAAGCGCCTACGATGAAGATGGCCAGTATGGCCTTACCTGTAACGGCGCGCCTTGCACCCTGGCGCCCGGCGAAGCATTTTTAATCACGCTCGATAAAAGCATTAGCATCGATGCCCAGGACAACCCCTCAGCAGAACTTAACGCGACTCGCCGCCAAGCCAATGGCGAAGGCGTCGCGAACCCTATTCCCTCCGAACGCCCCAATCCGGATGAAAGCACCAACAACTAAAGTTTTGTCAAACAACAAACTGGGGCTCACCTTACTCAGCAGCCATTAACCTCGCACCGTTTCATGAACGCAACGAGCTATGCAAGCCACATAGGCGCTTCAAGCTGCAATAGTTGCTGCTCAAGCTGGCGAATGTGTTGGTCCCAGTAGCCACTCTCCGCCAGCCATGGGAAACCGCGTGGAAAAGCAGGGTCATCCCATCGCGACACCAACCACGCGGTATAGCGAATAAGCCGATACGCACGCAGCGGCTCAATTAGTGAAAGTTGCTCATGCGGAAAGGGGCGCTCCTCCTCATACCCTTCACTCATTTCGCTCAGCTGGGCTCGCCAGCTAGACGGATCATTCACAGGGAGCAGCATCCATATATCCTGCATAGCCGGTGCCATAATGCAGTCGTCAAAGTCCACCAAGGTAAACGATGCCTCTCTTCCAAGCACATTGCCTAAATGGCAATCTCCATGCGTGCGGATCATATCAGCGCTTGCGATAGGATGCTTATTGAGCTGTTGAAGAATCTTTTGTACCACGCCACGGTAAGCACGCTGTTGGTAGTGATTAAGTCGCTTACTTGCCATCACACGCGCTTGAGCATCAGCAATATCGGACTCCCAGGTTAGCATTGGCCGATACTTGAATGGCTGTTTAGACGACACCGCATGTAAACGCCCTAAGGTATTACCTAAGGCAAAAAGGTGTGATGGGTTGTCTAATTCAGGGGCTTGACCGCTGCACTGAGGGAAAAGCGCAAAGCGGAACTGCTGATACTGATGTAACGACTTACCCTGCTCATCTCGCCACGGGGCAATCACAGGCACATCAGCAGCATCCAGCTCTTGCAGAAAATCATGCTCTTCTTGAATCACCTCATCCGACCAACGGCCAGGACGATAGAACTTTACCACCCAGCGCACGCCCTCATCGTCACGAAACATCAACACGCGATTTTCATAGCTGTTAAGCGCAAATGGTTCGCCCGCAGGCCAAATACCCACCGACTCCGCTGCCGACATCACCGCATCTGGGGAAAGAGTGCTGAAGGGGTACGACATGTACGGCTCCTTAAAAAAACAGTCCACCATTCTATCAACTATGCGTCAGTGGCGTCCGCGCAATTGCCCAAATATCAACGCGCGTTGCACCTGCTCGCAGTGCAACCGTTGCAAGTGCCTGACCAGTCGCCCCAGTGGTAACAACATCATCGATAATCGTGAGATGCCCAGGAACTGGTCCATCAATACGAAAAGCACCTACTAAATTGCTGGCACGCTCCTTTCTACTTAAAGTGTGCTGTGCTGGCAGTTGCTTAACGCATACCGCATTGATCAGCGGCAATGCCAACCGCTTGGCCAACTGTTCTGACAGCCAATACGACTGGTTAAAACCACGTTCTCGGGCACGCATGTGATGCATAGGGACAGGCAAAAGCCCCTCCCCCAAACAGCGGGGTGTGTTGGCCAACATCAGTTCGGCCAATAGCATGCCTGCTCGTGGCGAGGCATGAAATTTAAAATCGTGAATAAGTGCTCTTACCGGCCCTTCAAATAATAGCTCTGCTGTCACCATGCTAAACGCAGGCTTTTCAGCCTGACAGTGATCACACAGCATTTGGGCGTTAGCAAAGACATGGCTTAATGGTTCTTTACATTGGCAGCAGACATGCAAATTCCACGGTAGCTGATCGAAGCACTCCTGGCACCAACCACTGCTAACCTGCCCAGGTGAGAGACAAAAAGCGCAGTAACCCGGCAGGCTCTGCTTGAACCAACCACTCGCCTTATTCGTCCATCGCGTTAGGGGCATATCTCCTCCTGAGCTAGCTTATTTAACATCCTTTACATCAAGGCATTGACATTGCCATAGATACTGTTAATATACGTCTCGTCTTCTGCGGATGTGGTGGAATTGGTAGACACGCTAGATTTAGGTTCTAGTGCCGTAAGGTGTGGGAGTTCGAGTCTCCCCATCCGCACCAATTTAAAGTTCAGTTCCTCAATTAATTCGGTAGCATTTATGCTAACCGGATTTTTTTGTTTTTGCCCCCCTGCTTTTTTATTCGCCATCGCCACTTGCTTGCTGACGTCGACCCTCTTTTAAGCTAAGTTAACTGGCACTCTGCTTAGCCAGCACACCCTCGCGCCTAGGCAATACGCTTGAAAAATAACAGGAAGCGCAAGCGCGCATGATAACGGACAGAATAGTGGGTAAAAAAAACAGTGAATCGCACAAAGCGCAACCGACCATCGCTCCCCAAAAAATCTTTTCCACGGATTCTGCTATGAGACCAGCGATCGCTCTTTTTTGTCTTTGTGCATTTTTCGCCTCCCCTATAGCCGCGCATGAAGAAGAGAGTGACAGCGACTTACCTGAATGGGCAGAAAATCACGTTGAGCCATTTCGAGCACGAGTAGGCAACTGGGTAGATAACACTTCTCGTAATATCGACTCCTTCTTTGGCGGCGACCAATCAACTAGCGCGGATAACAGATCTTATCTTCGTCTTGGTCAAGAAATAGACTGGATGGAAGGCGATGGCACTAGCGGCGACATTAGCGTTCGCTATCGCATCGACCTACCCACCACGGAAGAGCGGCTTCGCCTGATTATCGAAAGCGACCCAGAAGAGTCGCAAGGCACACTAGCCGACCAAGGTTCAGGCCGACTCTATAATGATCAACGCGATCGTCGAAGCTCAACACTTGGCCTGAGCTGGCTAGAAAGACGGGATAAACGCGACTACTGGAGCAACCGGTTCGGTGCGGGGGTTCGCTTACGCTTGCCGCTAGATCCTTATGTACGCTTTACCAGCGAACGGCTATGGGATATTGGGGAAGGCCCCTGGCAACTTGAGTCATTTAACCGATTGTCGTGGTTTAATAACTCTGGTTATTCAGCACGCACTCAGTGGGATATTGGTCGTCCATTATCAGAAAACCGGCACTTACGCTTTATCACCACAGCACAGTGGCGAGAGGAAGAGGACACCCTTGAATACAGCGAAGTGGTTCAGCTAAACCAGCGCCTAAACCATCGTAGCGCGCTTCGTTATTCCGCCATTGCTATTGGTGAGAGCGCCTCTAGCCCACGCATGACGAACTACTACTTACAAACTCGATACCGCAGAGATATCCATAAAGGCATTTTGTTTGCCGACGTTATTCCAGAGCTACACTTTCAGCGCGAGGTCAGCCACGACCCACGCTGGGCAATGACACTGCGCTTAGAAATGTATTTCCAACGAGAAATACAGCGTGACTACTTTCAGTTCTAGAAGGTGAACCACACACTTTACCAGCATCCCTCAGAGCACTCACCGCAATCAACAGCACTCTGAGGGCAAAATGCCTAGAGCCGCAGTCCACCATCGCACTCTATAATGCGCGCTGTGAAGTAGTCATTTTCAAAAATAAAAGCAACGCTCTGGGCAATATTGTCGGGCTCTCCCAAGTGCTGCAGTGGAACACTGGCAGCAATTCTATCCAGCATATCGGACCGCATCGATGCGGTCATGTCAGTGGCAATAAACCCAGGTGCTACCGTGCCTGTGCGAATGCCGTAGCGGGCAAGCTCTTTACCCCACGTCACCGTTAATGCATGCACACCCGCTTTCGCGGCCGCATAATTGCTTTGGCCCATATTACCCGCACGGGAAATGCTTGAAATATTGACAATAACGCCCTGGTGCCCGGCTTCTACCATCTGTGTTGCGGCTTCACGTCCGCAAAGAAACACACCCGTTAAATTAACATCCAGCACTTTTTGCCATGAGGCTAGCGACATCCGCTTTTCAACCACACCCTCTTTCGCCTTAATCAATAGACTATCATCGGTAATGCCAGCGTTATTAACGCACCCACCGACCGGCCCCATCTGCGACGCGATATCAGCAAACGCCTGTTGCACAGACTGCTCATCTGCGACGTTGACCACAAATGCTTTCGCCTGAATATCATGAGCAGCCAGCGACGACACTGCTTTGTCGAGGGCCTCAGCGCTCATATCTAACAGCGCCAAGCGAGCTCCTTGTTTACCCAAGCGCTCTGCCACGGCATACCCCAACCCACGCGCACCACCGGTGATCGCGATCACTTTATTAGTTAACTGCATCATCGTCTCCTTTGACTGACGCTCTCAGAAGTGCTGCTTGCGCACCGCCAGCGTCGCTGTACCATTAACGACAGTATTGTGCATTGCAGCATAGAAGGTAATGAGCGAAATATCGAGCTT
>SKHS01000249.1 GCA_007116835.1 Halomonas sp. | reverse complement strand
TGGGTGAAGGTACCTTCAGGGCCTAAATAGGCAACTTTGACCGGTTGCTCTAGCGCCAAACATGCCGACATGATCTCGCGAAATAGCCTCGCCATCTCTTCAGAATCTAGCGGACCTTGGTTCAACGCCATAATACGACGCAGCACCTGAGCTTCCCGCTCAGGGCGGTAAAACACAGCATCTTTATCTTGGGCAAGCTTAACGTGTGCCACTTGCTGAGCACAGTTGGCGCGCTCACTAATCAAGCGCAAAATATCGCCATCCAGCTGGTCGATACGATGACGTAACTCGTCCAAATTAATCGGCGTATCGGACATGGTGGTTAGCCCCTTTGTTGTTCAAAATCCGCCATAAAGGCGATCAACGCATCAACGGCTTCTTCAGGCACCGCATTGTATAGGCTTGCACGCATACCTCCCACGCTACGGTGGCCCTTCAAGTTAAGCAGACCTGCTTCATCCGCCTGTTGCAAAAACACACTGTCTAAGCGGGCATCTGCCAACACAAAGGGCACATTCATACGCGAGCGATTGCGAACCGCAATTGGGTTACTATAAAAGTCGCTAGCGTCGATAGCAGCGTAAAGCTTTTGCGCTTTACGCTGATTAATAGCATCCATCGCGGCCAAACCACCGATATCATCTTTTAGCCACTGAAAAACAAGGCCCGATAAATACCACGCATAAGTTGGCGGCGTGTTAACCATGGAACCAGCATCAGCAAGCAGTTGATAATCGAACAGCGAGGGGATAGTGCTAGGCGCCTTACCCATCACATCGTCGCGCACGATGACTAGCGTCAATCCTGCTGGTCCAATATTTTTCTGGGCACCTGCATAGATCACCCCAAACTCACTAACATCAAGGGGTCCAGAAAGAATATTCGACGACATATCGCAAACTAGCGGAACGCTGACTCCATCATCACGCTGAGCATGTGGCGTGTAGTCAAACTCAAGACCACCAATGGTTTCATTGGATGTGTAATGCAGATAAGCCGCATCGCTACTAAGCGACAACGCATTCTCATCCGGCACCGCAGTGTGGCCATTAACATCACTACTCGCGGCCAGGTGACAATTAAACCCTAGTCGCTTGGCCTCACTAATAGCTTTTTTACCCCAAATGCCCGTTTGGATGAAATTGGCACTACCACCCTGCCCTAACAGATTCATCGGCAGCATCGCAAACTGCAAACTGGCGCCGCCCTGCAAGAAAAGCACTTTGTATTGAGTGGGAATACCCAGTAGCTGGCGCAGGTCGGCCTCTGTCCGTTCAGCAATGGCAACAAATTCATCGCTGCGATGACTCATTTCCATCACCGACAGACCACGCCCTTGGTAATCCAGCAGTTCATTACGCGCGCGCTCAAGCACTGCGACAGGCAGGGCCGCAGGCCCTGCACAAAAGTTATAATGACGTGTCATCGGTTCCCGGTTCCTGTGCGCCATCGTCAGTGTTGCCTTGCTCGCCTGATTCAAGACCGTCTGTTTCTGACGTATCTGGCTCAAAAACGTCTGTTTCGGCAGGCTCATCCACACGGACAGTTTTAACCAATTTTTCTTCTTTACCTAAGCGAATCAACATGACGCCTTGGGTATTACGCGAGGTCGTTGATACCTCTTCAACTCGAGTGCGCACCAGCGTACCGCGGTCGGTGATCAGCATCATTTCATCGCTGTCATAAACCTGCATAGCCGCTACCAATGAACCGTTACGCTCACTGGTTTGCATGGCAATAACACCTTGGCCACCACGACCGCGCAGCGGGAACTCTTCCAGGCGCGTACGCTTACCGTAGCCGTTCTCACTGGCCGTAAGAATATAAATCTGGCCTTCTGCTTGAGCGCCATCGGCTGCGACAACCTGCGTCTCAGTATCGGCTTCGGCGTCAGCATCTTCTGCATCAATCTGCTGACTCTTGGGAATAATTAAGCTAATGACTTCCGCATCACCCGCTAAACGCATGCCACGTACACCGCGAGCGGTACGTCCCATGGCCCGCACGTTACCCTCTTCAAAGCGGATCGCTTTACCGTTAGAAGAGAGCAGCATGGCGTGATCAGAACCCGAGGTAATAGCAGCCCCTACCAAACGGTCGCCCTCTTCCAGATCAATGGCAATTAAGCCAACGCTCCGCGGGCGGGAGAATTGTTCAAGGCTAGTACGCTTAACCGTACCTTTTGACGTCGCAAAGAAGATGTAGTGCTCTGGATCGTAGTCACGTACCGGTAAAATGGCGTTAACCGCTTCACCCTCTTCCAGAGGCAACATATTCACCAGGGGCTTGCCACGCGAACCACGGCTAGCGTTAGGCATTTCGTACACTTTCAGCCAGTACACCTTGCCCCGATTCGAGAACAGCAGCACGGTATCATGGGTAGACGCCACTAGTAGATGCTCAATCACATCTTCATCTTTCATGGCGGTTGCCGACTTACCGCGACCACCGCGACGCTGGGCTTGATAATCAGATAGCGGCTGCGTCTTGGCATAGCCAGAGCGAGACACCGTGACCACCATATCCTCTTCTGCAATCAAATCTTCGATAGAGAGATCAAGATGGCTTACCTGAACTTCAGTACGACGATCATCACCAAACTGGTCACGCACAGCGTGTAGCTCTTCCCGAATCACTTCCATCAAGCGGTCAGGAGACGCCAATATTTCGGAAAACTCGGCAATCTTCTCAAGAATGGAGAGGTACTCATCCAACAGCTTTTCGGTTTCAAGCCCCGTTAAGCGATGCAGGCGTAGCTCAAGAATGGCTTGGGCCTGGGCAGGAGACAGCCGGTATTCCGTGGCCGCCGTGTTTAAACCAAACCCTTCGCCTAACTCTTCAGGCTTGCAAGAGGTTGCCCCCGCGCGCTCTAACATGGCGGTAACCTGACCCGGCTGCCACGTTTTTTCGAGCAGCTTTTCGCGCGCCTCAGCGGCATTGGGAGAGGCTTTAATCAGCTCAATGACTTCATCAATATTGGAAATAGCCACTGCCAGGCCTTCCAACAAATGCCCACGCTCACGCGCTTTCTTTAATTCATACAGAGTGCGGCGGGTAACTACTTCACGGCGGTGGCGAATAAACGCCTCAAGCATCTCTTTTAAGTTCAGCGTGCGGGGCTGACCGTTTTCCAGCGCGACCATGTTGATGCCAAACACGTTTTGCAACTGGGTTTGAGCAAACAAGTTATTGACGACTACCTCGCCCGATTCACCACGTTTGATCTCAATAACGACGCGCAGGCCATCTTTGTCTGATTCATCACGAAGCTCGGCAATGCCTTCAATTTTCTTCTCTTTGACAAGCTCGGCGATCTTCTCGATCAACCGCGCTTTATTCACCTGATAAGGCAACTCGGTGATAATGATGTGATCACGACCGCTCTTATCATCATGCTCAATGGTATGACAGGCGCGCACATAAATACGCCCACGCCCAGTACGGTAAGCATCTAGGATACCCGCACGGCCATTGATGATGCCCCCCGTAGGAAAGTCTGGAGCCGGAATAAACTGCATCAAATCATCAACGGTGAGCGTGTAATCGTCAATCAGCGCAAGACAGCCGTCGATGACTTCACGCATGTTGTGCGGCGGAATATTCGTGGCCATGCCTACCGCAATACCCGACGACCCATTGATTAACAGGTTAGGGACTTTGGTTGGCAGTACTGCAGGAATACGTTCGGTACCGTCATAGTTATCAACCCAATCGACGGTATCTTTTTCTAGGTCGGCCAACAGCTCGTGAGCAAGGCGCGCCATGCGCACCTCGGTGTAACGCATGGCAGCCGCGTTATCACCGTCGATGGAACCAAAATTGCCTTGGCCATCGACCAGCACGTGACGCATAGAAAAGTGCTGAGCCATACGAACAATGGTGTCATAAACCGCACTATCACCATGCGGGTGGTATTTACCGATGACATCGCCGACGACACGCGCCGACTTTTTGTACGGTTTATTCCAGTCATTACCTAGTTCGTGCATGGCAAAAAGCACACGCCGGTGAACTGGCTTGAGGCCGTCACGCACATCAGGGAGCGCGCGGCCAATAATGACACTCATCGCATAGTCGAGGTACGACTGTTTGAGCTCGTCTTCAATATTGACGGGCAAGATTTCTCTGGCGATGTCACCCATGAAAGTCAGATCCTTTGCACTGCATTGGCACTGCGAGAGTTGAAAGCGCTTAAAATACCGCCCTTAATATCACCACAAGGCGGCGCGCAGATACAGCGCTATCATACCACTGCATAAGCACCAAGGGCAGCCAGTGACACCGCCATTGCGATTTAGGCTAAAAAAGTCTCTTTATCAACCACAAGCTCGTTTAAGGCCTCACGCACATCCCCTTCAATAACAGCGGCTTTATTTTTCCGCATATCTAGTAGCACAAAGGTTAAATCTGCCTGAGCAACTAGCACGCCATCTTTTCTCACAATACGGTGGTGGCAAATAGCGCTGCGCTCACCTATGTCTATCATGCCGGTTAATACCGTCAGGTCGTCGCCTTGAACGGCGGCCGCCCGATAATCAATATTTAAATTAACCACCACAAACGCTTTTCCAGACTGGTGAAGCTGATTGATCAAACGCGGATGCTGGTCAAAAAACGCCCAGCGCCCCTCTTCCATAAATTCGAGA
>SKHS01000080.1 GCA_007116835.1 Halomonas sp. | reverse complement strand
GACGTATCCTGCGTCAAAAAACAAGCTCGCCGCCTGCTGGTAAGGCAGGCGGCGAAGCCGGTGCTTACTTACCGGTTAGCGGATTCGAAGTCGCGTAGCAGTTGGTTGCCACGTTCCACGGCTGAATCTGCGGCTTGTTGACCAGATTTGCGCCCCGTCATGACGGCTTCCATCTCTTCTGAAATGATGTCGCGAATCTGCACAAAGTTACCAAAGCGAAGGCCCATTGAGTTCTCGGTAGGCTCGTTCAGCGTCATCTGCTTCAACGCAATATCCGAGCCCGGGTTCTCATCGTAGTAGCCCTGTTCTTCGCTCAAGTCCCAGGAGGCTTGGGTGATAGGTAGGTAGCCGGTTTGTTGATGCCACTCAGCCTGTACATCTGGCTGGGAAAGGTACTCAAAAAACGCCGCCACGGCTTCGTACTCTTCATCGCTGTGGCCTTGCAGTGCCCATAGAGTGGCACCGCCAATGATTGAGTTTTGCGGCGCGCCGTCTACATCGGCGTAGTAGGGCTGCATGCCAAAACCGACCTCAAAGTCTGCGTTAGCAGCGACATCCGCACGGGACGCAGAAGACCCAAAGAAGATGGCGCACTCTTGTGAATAAAATAGCGGTTCAGAGTCTGGGCCAGAGCCAGGGCCGCCCCATTTAAAGGCGTTCGCATCCTGCCAGGTTTTCAAATTGTCCCAGTGGCGAGCGACCAGCTCGTTATTGAAGTTAAACTCTGTTTCCAGGCCACCAAAGCCATTTTCTAGGGTGCCCAGCGGCACGTTATGCATGGCGGAGAAGTTTTCTAGCATCACCCAGCTTGGCCATGAGGTGGTGAAGCCGCAGCTGGCAGCGCCCGACTCGGTAATTTGAGTCGCGTACTCGGCAACTTCTTCCCAGGTTCGCGGCGGCTGTTCCGGGTCTAGGCCCGCTTCCTCAAACACCTCACGGTTGTAATACATAATCGGTGTTGAGGAGTTGAATGGAAACGACAGCATGTTGCCGTTGGTATCGGTGTAGTAACCGACTACTGCGGGTAGAAAGGCTTCGCGATCAAACGCACGACCGTGCTCCTCCATGAGCTGATACACCGGATAAATAGCACCATCGGCATTCATCATGGTGCCGGTGCCGACTTCAAACACTTGCAAAATATGTGGCTGCTCACCGGCACGAAAAGCGGCAATGGCACCGGTCATCGTTTCGGTATAGTTGCCGCGATAGCTAGGCGTTACGCGGTAGTCTTCCTGGGAAGCGTTAAACTCTTCGGTCATCTGCTCAAGAATTTCACCCAGTTGGCCGCCCATGGCGTGCCACCAGTTAACGTTGGTTGCTGAGTGAGCGGAAAGGCTGAACGTGGCGGTAGCCACACCGAGGGCAAGCGCGTGCAACGTGAAACGTGACATAACGGCTCCTTGTGGGTCGTGCGCAGTACGTTTATTAAGTTTTTGAGTGCACTGAACAGTAGAAAGTGTAGGTGACGTTTTCATGAATGCACGATGAACTCGACGTGACAGTCAACGTTTAGTTGGCAGCAAGCCTGCTGAGTAGGAAAAGGCGAATGGCGGTGATAGGGTGTTATTAAGAGACTAACCAATGAGAGCAGTATGACTGACGCGACCACCTTACTGGCGAAGCTGGTGTCATTTGATACCACCTCCAGCGAATCAAATTTGGCTTTGATTGAGTTTGTTGAGCGCTATTTGGCAGAGTACGGCGTAGTGTCAGAGCGGGTGATGAGCCCCTGTGGCACCAAGGCCAACCTGATTGCGCGGATTGGTCCTGATGCGCCTGGTGGGGTGATGCTTTCAGGGCATACCGATGTGGTGCCGGTGGCAGGCCAGCCGTGGACGAGCGATCCGTTTACCCTACGCGATGGCGGTGATGGCCGACTTTACGGGCGTGGCACCTGTGATATGAAAGGCTTTATTGCCTGCGCGTTGGCCATGGTGCCTGCCTGGGTCAATGCATCGCTTAAGCAGCCCATCTATTTCGGGTTTTCATACGATGAAGAGATCGGGTGTGTGGGCGCGCCTAGTCTTATTAAACGCTTCTACGCGCACTACTCCACCACTGCCCATGTGATTGTTGGTGAACCTACCAACATGCAGCCGGTGGTCGCTCAAAAAGGCGCAACTAACTTGCGTACCACCGTGATTGGGCAAGAGGCTCACAGTAGCCAAGTGAACCAGGGCACCTCAGCTATCCACGTTGCGGCAAGGCTGGTCACGTTTATTGAAGATACCATGGCGGCGTTGGTGGAAGAGGGCCGCGTCGACGAGGCCTTTAATGTGCCTCATACCAGCCTGCATGTAGGCAAAATAAAGGGCGGTACGGCGATCAATATTATGGCGCGGGAGTGCCAGTTCGAGTGGGAGATTCGCCACCTACCCACCGACACCTTTGATGAGATCTACGCCCGCTTCGAGGCGTACTGCGAGCAGCTAACCGCTGAATTACAGGCCAAAGGCAAAACGGTAGAAATGACCACGGTGCCGTTAAACATGACGGTGCCGGGCTTGGCCGACCGCGAAAATGACCAGGTGCTTCGCTTAGCCAAAGACCATTTACCAGCAGGGTGTTGCAATCATGCGGTGGCTTACGCCACGGAAGCGGGGCAGTTCCAAGGTCAGGGCTTGCAGACAATCATTCTTGGCCCTGGCAGCATCGCTCAGGCGCATCAACCCGATGAGTATATTGAGACGGCCCAGCTGCATGAATGCACGGCGTTTATGCAGCGATTAGGACAGGCGTTAGAAACACCCTATTCGGGATGATGGCTGCTAATGAACCCGTAGTATAAATCGCGCACAATAAAAAACACCCGCCAATGGTTAAACGGGCGGGTGTTTTTCTGAAACGTTTCTATGGTGCTTATTGCAATTAATGCTGATGTTGCTCTTCGTAAAGCTCTGCTTTCACGTGGCGCATCACATCTTCGCAGGCCTGTTGGCGGGCAAGTTGGGTCAGCAGCCGCTGAGTCACCTCAAACCCTTTCCCCAAACAGGTATCAACTTCGTCTCGGCTTACGTGCGGAGAGACGTTGTAGTCGATTTTTACCGTACGGCCACCGCCTTCTAGTCGGTCGGCGATTTGTCTAAGCCGCCACGCGATTCGCTCTTTCCAGGTTGCTGATTCTACCGCGCCTTCGTTTACGCTAAACGTGCACTGCCATTCGGGTTTGTAAACCTTCATAGGAGAACCTCCACTGCGTTTGGAAAGAATGATCGATCGTGTTACGTACTCCGTCTGCCTGATGATGTAGCTCTGGTACTATACCTAACTATGCGTCAATACCGAAACAAAACGTATACCAAGTCTATAAACCAAAGAATACAGAGTCTTCAATATGACGCTTTCAACGCCAGTCTCAACGTCAGCCAACTGCCCGTGCGGCAGTGGTGCTGCACTCTCGGCGTGTTGCCAACCTTATCATCAAGGTGTAACGGCACCGACGCCTGAAGCGCTAATGCGTTCACGTTACACGGCATTTGCGTTGAATAGCCACGATTACTTACTCGCCACTTGGCACCCATCAACGCGGCCAGCGCAGCTGCAGCCCGACCCAGATACCCAGTGGAAAGCGCTTGCGATTGTGGCGGCACCGCCAGCAAACGAGAGGCAGGGCACAGTACATTTTTTAGCCTATTTCCGTGAACAAAACCGCTGGCATGTGCTGGAAGAAAACTCACGGTTTGTGTTTGAAGACGGGCGCTGGTGGTATGTGGATGGCGTGCCGACCGTTGAGTGCCTTAAGCCTCGGCGCAACGAGCGCTGTCTGTGTGGCAGCGGCCGAAAGTTAAAGAGTTGTTGCGGTGAATAGCACAGCCACTACGACCCAATGGTACCTCTACCTACTCGAGTGCAAACGCGGCACCTACGTAGGCATTACCAACAACCTCGCAAAACGTTACCAAGCCCACTGCAACGGGAAGGGTGCCCGCTATACCCGCGCCAACCCGCCGCTGGCGCTGCTGGGTGCGCAGCCATTCGCCGACCGCGCTGCCGCCAGCCGCGCAGAATATGCGCTGAAGCAGAAAACGCCAAGTCGAAAACGTGAATGGGCCACTCAGTGGCCTTACACGTTACAAGTTAGTAACCATAATGCTGACGCTTTTCTCAGGAGGTAACCGCCTGCGGCAGGCGGGTAGTGGTAATATCACTGCCAAGCATCAAGAAAACTCCATCCGCGTGCGCCAACCAGTGTCGGAGCATTCGGGAATAAGAACCAATAGTTAAGTTTAAGGCGTGATGTGTGTATAAATTAATATCAGCAAGCGCTGTTTGCTTTTTTGTTTTTATATTATGGATCCTCTATTTAGCTAACACTGGCGGAAATAGCCTATTTTTCGATTTTATTCGGAGCATCCCTTATGGCGATAAGCTGGGGCATATGGGGTTGTTTGGCTTTCTTACACTAGCAGCCGTGATTGGTTCGAAGTTTCGAGCGTTTCAGTGTGGAAAGTTGAACGTTTATTATGGTGCGGTACTTGTCGCATTGTTCACCATTGGTGAAGAATTCAGCCAACTATTTATTTCGTCTCGCACATTTGACCTTCTGGACTTGGCCGCAAATTTTTTCGGTATAGCACTGGCGGTGAGTATTGCCTATCTGACAAATAGATATTTAATTAAGAGGCTGTGAGGTTAGGCTTTTTTTCACAGCCTTTGGGCTTC
>SKHS01000070.1 GCA_007116835.1 Halomonas sp. | reverse complement strand
GAGTGGCGCTTAGATGCGTATCGTCAGTGGCTGAAAATGAAAGAGCCTTCCTGGGCGCACCTTGATTATCCGCCGATTGATTACCAATCAATTTCTTATTTCAGTGCACCCAAGCGCCCGGAAGACCGCCCACAGAGCCTCGACGAAGTTGACCCCAAGCTTCTCGAAACGTATGAAAAGCTGGGTATTCCTCTGCACGAGCGCGCGGCGCTTGCCGGTGTTGCAGTAGACGCTGTATTTGACTCAGTATCCGTGACCACCACCTTTAAAAAGGAGCTGGGAGAAGCAGGCGTTATTTTCTGCTCGATTTCTGAAGCAATCCGCGATTATCCAGAGCTTATCAAGCAGTACCTAGGTACGGTTGTTCCGGTGGCTGACAACTATTTTGCCGCACTGAACTCAGCGGTGTTTACCGATGGTTCGTTTGTATTTGTTCCGGAAGGTGTTACCTGCCCAATGGAGCTATCGACCTATTTCCGTATTAACGCGGCTAATACCGGTCAATTTGAACGCACCCTGATTATCTGCGAGAGCCGTGCTCAGGTGTCTTATTTGGAAGGTTGTACGGCGCCAATGCGTGATGAAAACCAGCTTCACGCAGCAGTCGTAGAGCTCGTTGCGCTGGACGACGCCTACATTAAGTACTCCACCGTTCAGAACTGGTACCCCGGTGATGAAAACGGCAAGGGTGGCATTTACAACTTCGTTACTAAACGTGGCGACTGTCGCGGTGACCGCTCACGGATTAGCTGGACCCAGGTAGAAACCGGCTCGGCAATTACGTGGAAATATCCTTCCTGTGTCCTGCGGGGCAAAGATAGCATCGGCGAGTTCTACTCCGTGGCAGTCACTAATGGTCGTCAGCAAGCTGACACTGGCACCAAAATGATCCACATTGGTGAAGGCACTCGCTCTTATATCGTTGCTAAAGGTATTTCAGCAGGTAAGAGCGATCAGTCCTACCGTGGTTTGGTCAAGATTGGCCCCCGTGCCAAAGGGGCGCGTAACTTCACCCAGTGTGACTCATTGCTAATTGGCGATAAGTGCGGTGCGCATACCTTCCCTTATCAGGAAATTGGTAACAGTACCGCCACGATTGAGCACGAAGCCACCACGTCCAAGATTGGTGAAGATCAGTTGTTCTACTGCCAGAGTCGCGGAATTTCTGAAGAAGATGCGGTCAGCATGATTGTTAACGGCTTCTGTAAAGACGTTTTCCAAGAGCTGCCGATGGAGTTCGCGGTAGAAGCCGAAGCGCTCCTGAGCGTGACGTTAGAAGGTGCAGTGGGCTAATAGTGCCGGCATTTTTACAATTTACTTTATGGGTGTCGCACCAGCGATCCGCAAGCATTTAAAAGGTTATTACTATGTTGCAAGTTAACGATTTACACGTCACCGTCGACGGCAAAGAAATTTTGAAAGGCTTAACGCTCACCATTAATGCGGGTGAAGTGCATGCCATTATGGGTCCTAACGGCGCGGGTAAATCTACCTTGTCGGCCGTTATTGCCGGTAAAGATGGTTACGAAGTTACCCAAGGCAGCGTTACCTTTGAAGGCCAAGATGTTCTTGAAATGGAAATTGAAGAGCGCGCCCAAGCGGGTCTGCTGCTTGGTTTCCAGTACCCAGTGGAAATTCCTGGGGTCAAAAATATCTATTTGCTGAAGGCCGCCCTTAACGCCCAGCGCGTTGCGCGTGGTGACGCGGAAAGGCCCGCCCCTGAGTTTATGAAGCTGGTAAAAGAGAAGCTGGGCTTTATGAAGATGGATGCCAGTTTTCTACAGCGTGCGGTTAACGAAGGCTTTTCTGGTGGTGAGAAAAAGCGCAACGAAATTCTCCAAATGTTGGTGCTGCAGCCGAAGCTGGCCATGCTCGATGAGATTGACTCCGGCCTTGATATTGATGCCATGAAAGTAGTTGCTGATGGCGTTAACAGCCTGCGTGCTCAAGATCGCGCTATTTTGCTAGTCACGCACTATCAGCGCCTGCTTGACTACATTGTGCCGGACAAGGTGCACGTCTTGGTTGACGGCCGTATCGTGAAGAGCGGCGACGCTGAGCTTGCTAAAGAGCTCGAAGCCAATGGCTATGAAGGTATTGAGGAGTCTGCGGCATGAGCGATACGCAAACGTTTTTGGACACGCTAACAGCGCGTAGCCAACAGCGCGGCGCGGAGCCCACCTGGATAGCGGCTCGCCGCCAAGCGGGCGCTGCCCGCTTTGAAGCCATGGGGTTTCCTACTCGCCGCGATGAAGAGTGGAAATACACCGACGTACGCACGATTGCCCAGGGAAACTTTGCGCTGGCTGAACATGCAGACTTTTCTCAGGCGCAAGCGGCCGCGCTTACGCTGCCGCTAGATGCATATCGGTTAACCTTTGTGGATGGTGTCTTCTCGGCGGCCCTGTCGGACTTAGAAGCACTGCCAAGTAGCGTTCAAGTGTTACCGCTTTCCAAGGCACTGGCCAACAACCACGAAGCCGTAGGTGGGCCGCTGGGTCGCTTGACCGGGGTAGATTTTTCCCCGTTTGCTGCGCTGAATACCGCATTTATGGAAGAGGGTGCCGTGGTGCGTATCGCACCGGGTACCGTAGTAGAAAAGCCCATTCTTCTGCAGTTTCTGTCCCGTGCGGGTACGCCAGTGATGTGCCATCCGCGCATTTTGGTTGAAGCAGCCGGGCGCAGCGAAGCGACGTTGATTGAGCAGTACATCGGTGAGGCCGATGCGGCCAACTTCACCAACGTGGTCGCCGAGTTAATGCTTGATCGTGGAGCAATACTGAACCACTACAAACTGCAAGAAGCGCCCTTAGGCGACCTGCATGTTGCCAGTATTCATGTGGAGCAGAGCCGCGATAGCCGCTACAGCTCTTATAACCTTAATCTGGGCGGTGCGCTGGTGCGCAACGATCTGATTAGTGATTTGAATGGTCAAGGTGCAGAAACCAACTTCTATGGCCTGTTCTTCGGTCAAGGTCGCCAGCATGTGGATAACCACACCAAGGTGAATCACAACGCGCCGCTCACGTTCTCCAATGAGAACTATAAAGGCATCTTGGATGACCGCGCCCACGGCGTCTTTAATGGCAAAGTGTACGTTAAGCGCGATAGCCAGAAGATCGAAGGTTTCCAGAGTAACCAGAACCTGTTGCTTTCTGATCGCGCCCATATCGATGCCAAGCCTGAACTTGAAATCTATGCTGACGACGTGAAGTGCTCTCATGGCACCACCACAGGCCAGCTGGATGAAGACGCGATTTACGCGCTACGCACCCGCGGGATTGATAAAGCAACGGCGCGTGGACTGTTGACCCTGGCGTTCGCGGGTGAGGTGCTTGAGCAGGTAGCGCTTGATGTGATTGCTGAGCGGGTAGAACTAGCAGTGGCGGGCAAGCTGCCCGAGCGCTTCAACCTAGCTGGGTTGGTTGAAACAGCGGCAGCATTCAACGACTAACGCACTCAACGACTAGCCAAGGAGTCATCGATGCCCCATAGCGTGATTGAGAAACCCACCGAGTTCGCACCCGCTGCGTTTAACGTTGAGGCGCTGCGCAACGACTTCCCAATCCTAAAGCGGGAAGTGCACGGGAAGCCGTTAGTATATTTGGATAATGCCGCGACAAGCCAGACACCCCAACAGGTGATTGACGTATTTAGCGACTACTATTCGCGCTACAACGCCAATATCCATCGTGGGCTGCACACGTTGTCAGATGAGGCGACGGCAGCGTTTGAAGCCACACGGCACCGTGTTAAAGCGTTTCTCAATGCACAAGACGCGCGTCAGATCATCTTTACGCGGGGCACGACTGAAGCCATTAATTTGGTAGCCCAAAGCTGGGGCCGCTCCCAGCTTGCGGCTGGCGATGAAGTGCTCATTTCAATGTTGGAGCATCATTCCAACATTGTGCCCTGGCAGCTATTGGCGGCTGAAATCGGTTTTACCATCAAGGTGATTCCCGTTGAGGCCAACGGTGCGCTAGATTTAACAGCGTACCGTGCGTTGCTTAGTGAGCGCACCAAACTGGTGGCGGTTAATCATGTTTCTAATGCGTTGGGTACTATTAACCCAGTCAAAGAGATGGCGGCCCTCGCCCACCAGCAGGGTGCGTTAATCTTGGTCGATGGCGCTCAGGCAACGCCGCATCAAATGGTCGATGTGCAGGCGATTGATGCAGATTTTTATGCATTTTCTGGGCATAAGGTGTATGGCCCCACTGGCGTTGGTGTGTTGTACGGTAAAAAGGCCTTATTAGAAGCGATGCCACCTTGGCAGGGCGGTGGTGAAATGATTAAAACGGTCTCTTTTGACGTTGCCACCACCTTTGCGGAAATTCCGCATAAGTTCGAAGCAGGTACCCCAGCCATCGCAGAAGTAATAGCCCTTGGCCGCGCCTTAGAGTGGATGGACAGCGTGGGTGTTGATGCCATTGGTGCCTGGGAAGCGGTTTTGCTGACATATGCAACTGAAGAAGTGAGTCGAATTGATGGCTTACGCATTCTTGGTACTGCGCCTAATAAAGCGGGTGTGCTTTCGTTTGTGGTTGACGGGGCGCACTCTCAAGATATTGGTTTGCTAATTGACCAGCTAGGCGTGGCGATTCGTACTGGGCACCACTGTGCGCAGCCGTTGTTGCACCATTTCGGTGTCGATGCTACCTGCCGTGCCT
>SKHS01000301.1 GCA_007116835.1 Halomonas sp. | reverse complement strand
TTTTATACAAACACTCTTGAGTGATACGGCACAGGCGCTCTCCCTGAATGGTGTCGCCGATGACAAACATCACGCTGGAGTCACCGTGGTAGCCGTCAGGAGTCCTGACGGTGATGTCCAGGTTCATGATATCGCCGTTTTTAAGCTTTTTGGCATCGTCAGGAATGCCGTGGCAAACCACATGGTTGATCGACGTGCAGGTTGCTTTCGGAAAGCCATGATAGTTCAGGGGGGCTGGTGTCGAGCCTAGTTCATTAACAATATAGTCGTGGCACCGGCGGTCAATTTCACCGGTGGACATGCCAGCTTTGATGAAAGGGGTGATCATTTCAATGACACTGGCGGCTTGACGTCCGGCGTCGCGCATTTTCTCGATTTCAGAAGGCGTCTTGATAGGAACGTTCATGAATTCTCGATGTGGAGTCTAGGTAAGTGGCGAACGGCAATGATGAGCGGCAAATTAACAGCGTAATATAGACTGCGACTTCATCTTGGTAATGATCTATGGTATAAAGCCGCGCGCTTTCCTGCAATCGCCATCCACCGCTTCTTACGGGTTGGTCATCTGCAGAAAGGCAATTAAACAGCAACGCATACACGGTGTTGCTCAACAGCAAGCCTTGAAAACACACATGCACCGGCACATGGTCCCGGGTGCCGCTGGCGACGTCTAACGACGCCACTGGTCGGATCCATGGGGTGCGTGGAGGCCTAACCCGAGTTTCAGGAGTTTTACCATGTCTCACGTTAATATGCGTGACCTGCTGAAAGCAGGCGCTCACTTCGGTCACCAAACCAAGTACTGGAATCCGAAGATGGGCAAGTTCATCTTCGGCGCGCGCAACAAGATTCATATCATCAACCTTGAGCACACTCTGCCGGCGCTGAACGAAGCGATCGACGTGGTTGAGAAGATGGCGGCATCCAACAACAAAATTTTGTTTGTTGGCACCAAGCGCAGCGCTAGCAAGATCATCAAAGAAGAAGCAAACCGCGTTAACCAGCCGTTCGTCAACCATCGCTGGTTGGGCGGCATGCTGACTAACTTCAAGACCATTCGTCAGTCGATCAAGCGTCTGCGCGATCTAGAAACAATGCGCGAAGATGGCACGTTCGAAAAACTGACCAAAAAAGAAGTCTTGATGGCGACGCGTGAGCAGGACAAGCTTGAGCGTTCTATCGGCGGTATCAAGAACATGGGCGGCCTTCCAGACGCACTGTTCGTTATCGACGTTGACCACGAGCGCATCGCGATCAACGAAGCCAACAAGCTGGGTATCCCGGTTATTGGCGTTGTCGATACCAACTCAAACCCAGATGGCGTCGATTACGTTATCCCGGGTAACGATGACTCTATCCGCGCGATCCAGATCTACGTGAAAGCGATTGCTGACGCTTGTAATCGCGCGAAAGAAGGTCGTCCGGACGAGTTTGTCGAAGTGACGGAAGAAGCCGCTTCTGCCGACACCGGTACTGCTGCCGAGTAACGGTTGCAGGGGTGCGGCGGGCAGGTGAGCCGCATCGTGTTAAGAGGGGGCCTTATGCCCCCTTTTTCCCGCTTTAGGTACGCCCTGGGCGGGCCGAACATGCCGGACACTTAATGCCGGCAAGCGCTCTACAAAGTGATACGCAACGGTCATCTGCCGAGCTTATACTATGTGGGGTGTTTAACTCTCAGCTAGAACCATTTCCGAGGTGAAAACTCATGGCAGCTATCAGTGCCTCTCAGGTTAAGGAACTGCGCGAACGTACCGGTCTTGGCATGATGGAGTGCAAAAAAGCACTCACTGAAACTAACGGTGATATCGAAGTCGCAATCGAGAACCTGCGTAAAAGCTCTGGTCTAAAAGCCGCGAAAAAAGCGGGCCGTACCGCTGCAGAAGGTGCCGTTGTTACTCGCGTAGCAGAAGACGGTAGCTACGGCGTCATGGTCGAGATCAACTCCGAAACTGACTTCGTTGCCCGTGACGACAACTTCATCGCTTTCACCAATAAGATCGCAGATGCGTTCTTTGCGGCGAAAAATGAAGACGTTGCTGCGGTAATGGCGGGTGACCTTGAGTCCACTCGTGAGCAGTTGGTACAGAAAATCGGTGAGAACATCGGTGTACGTCGTGCCGTTGTTGTGAACGCTGTTGAAGGTGGTCTGGTCGGTGAATACGTTCACGGTGGCCGCATCGGCGTTTTGACCGTTCTGAAAGGTGGTAACTCGGAAGCTGCTAAAGACGTTGCGATGCACGTTGCGGCGATCAATCCGTCGGTTGCCCATCCTGAAGATATGCCGCAGGAAGAGCTAGACAAAGAGAAAGCGATTATTCTGGCCCAGCCGGACATGGCCGGTAAGCCTGAGCAGATTGCTGAGAAAATGGTTCAAGGCCGCTTGAAAAAATACCTGGCCGAGAACAGCCTGACCGAGCAGCCGTTCGTTAAAGACCCGAACCAGTCGGTTGCCGAGTTCGTCAAAGCTGCTGGTGGTGAAGTGGTTAGCTTTACTCGCTTTGAAGTGGGCGAAGGCATCGAGAAAGAAGAAGTCGACTTTGCTAAAGAAGTTATGGAACAGGCTGGCCGTCGCTAAGGTCAGAGGTTCTAGAAAAAAGATGGCGTGCGCGCGAGCGCACGCCTTCGTGTATCCGGCCCCTATGAAAAGTAGGGGTCGTCTCGCCCACCTGTGTCCAGGTCTGCTTCAGGAGAGATGCCATGTCACGCGATGTTCAAGAGTCCACCCCTAGTGCTGGTGCCAGCAAAATTGAGAAGTCAAAATCAAAATACAAGCGTATTTTGCTAAAGCTGTCTGGTGAAGCGCTGATGGGGGAGCACGATTTTGGTATCGACCCGAAAGTGTTGGATCGTATGGCGCTAGAGATTGGCCAGTTGGTCGGTATCGGTGTTCAGGTGGGTATCGTGATTGGTGGTGGTAATTTGTTCCGTGGCGCAGCGCTAAATGAAGCGGGTATGGATCGCGTTACGGGTGATCACATGGGAATGCTGGCAACCGTCATGAATGCCTTGGCAATGCGTGATGCGCTGGAGCGCTCCAATATCCGTTCGCGGGTAATGTCAGCGATTCCCATGAGTGGTGTGGTTGAGCACTACGACCGCCGCACCGCCATCCGTTATTTAACGTCGGGTGACGTAGTGCTGTTTTCAGCCGGCACAGGTAATCCCTTCTTTACCACCGACTCTGCTGCGTGCTTGCGTGGCATCGAAGTCGATGTCGATGTTGTGATCAAAGCCACCAAGGTGGACGGCGTGTACAATAAAGACCCGGTGAAGCATCCCGATGCAGTGAAGTACGACCAGCTCTCCTATGACGATGCTCTGGAGCAGAAGCTGGGCGTAATGGATTTGACCGCAATCTGCCTGGTACGTGACCATAATATGCCGGTGCGGGTATTCGATATGAACAAGCCTGGTGCTCTACTGAATTTAGTAGTAGGGGGCAAGGAAGGCACGCTGATAGATAGAGGGTAATACCGTGATCAATGACATTAAGAAAGATGCAGATTCTCGTATGAAGAAAAGCGTTGAAGCGCTGCACAGCAACTTCAACAAGATTCGTACAGGGCGTGCTCACCCTAGTATTCTAGACACCGTTACCGTTGACTATTACGGTGGCCAAGTGCCACTACATCAAGTGGCTTCTGTGAACGTAGAGGACGCGCGTACGCTGACGGTTTCTCCTTGGGAGCAGGGGATGGTGCCCAAGATCGAGAAGGCTATTATGACGTCTGATCTCGGTCTTAACCCAGCCAGCGCGGGTAACGTCATTCGCGTGCCGATGCCGATGCTGACCGAAGAGACGCGTAAGGTTTACATTAAGCAGGCACGCAGCGAAGCCGAGCATGCACGCGTCGCCGTGCGCAATGTGCGTCGCGATGCTAACGGTGATTTTAAATCTTTGTTAAAAGACAAAGAGATTACCGAAGATGATCAGCGCCAGGGTGAAGATGAAATTCAAAAGCTGACGGATAAATATATTGCTGAGATCGATAAGGCGCTTGCCGCAAAAGAACAGGATCTCATGCAGGTATAACTGCCTGCTTTCATCTAGCTGCGGGCAGTCTTCACTGCCCGTGAGCCATCGCTTGGCCTTATTATGACTGATCTTTGGTGCGAGAACCCATGACGTCTCCGCAGCTTCCCCAACAGCAGCAGAGCGACGCGACGCCTTCTCGATCCGAGGAAGTGCCGCCGTCCCATGTTGCTATTATTATGGATGGTAATAACCGCTGGGCGCGGGCTCGTGGGCTCTCCGGCGTACGTGGCCATCGTGCCGGTGTTGAAGCCGTGCGCACGGTTATTGAGCGTGCAGCAGAACGCGGTGTACAAACGCTCAGCCTGTTTGCCTTCTCGAGTGAAAATTGGAAGCGTCCGGTTGCTGAGGTGAACGCCTTGATGGAGCTTTTTTTGATGGCGCTCAAGCGCGAAGTCAAAAAGCTTAATGAGCGTAATATTCGCCTATCAATTATTGGTGAGCAGCGTGGCTTCTCTTATGCTATTCAAAAGCATATCAAGCGTGCCGAGGCGCTAACCGCCGACAACACCGGCATGCACTTGGTTATCGCTGCCAACTACGGTGGCCAGTGGGATCTGGCTCGTGCCTCTCGTCAGTTAGCTGAGCAGGTGGCGGCGGGTGAGCTGGCGGCCGCCGACATTGATGAAGCGCGCTTGGATGCGGCGATGAATACTCATGAGGTGCCGCCGATAGATTTATGTATCCGCACGAGTGGTGAGCAGCGGCTATCTAACTTTATGCTCTGGCAACTTGCCTACGCGGAGCTGCACTTCTCGCCCTTACTTTGGCCAGATTTCAATGGGGCGGCGTTTGACGAGGCATTGGATGATTTTTGTCTGCGTCGTCGTCGTTTTGGTATGACAGATGAACAAATAGAGGCGCAAGGTGCTTAAACAGCGGATTATCACCGCAGCCTGGTTAGCGCCCCTGACGCTGATTGGTCTGTTTGGGTTGCAGGGTGTGGCTTTTGCACTGTTCACAGCGTTAATCGTGCTGATTGGTGCTTGGGAGTGGGCCAACTTGGCAGGCATTACCTGTCAGCGCAAGCGGGCAGCGTTAGTGGCTGCTATGGCTATGCTAATGCTGGTCATGTGGTTTACCGGTGCGGCGTTTGCCGCATGGCCGCTTTGGCTAGCGGCGCTTGGCTGGCTCGTGAACCTCTACTGGGTAACTCACTATCCTGATACGGGACCGCAGTGGCAAGCCACTTCCCGGCGGTTGCTGATGGGCGTTTGGGTGCTGCTGCCGTGTTGGGTAGGGTTTAACGTACTACGCGATAGCGGTGCTATTTGGCTGCTTTTTGTGCTGCTGTTGGTCTGGACAGCCGACATCGGTGCTTATTTTGCCGGTAGGCGCTGGGGTAAAAACAAGCTGGCACCGAAGGTTAGCCCAGGGAAATCTTGGGAGGGTGTGTTTGGTGGGCTTGCTGCCACATCGTTGCTGGCGCTGGCGTTTGCAATTTGGCAGCCCATCAGCGTTACCGGGGGGATTGCGCTGGTTGTTATTGCTGCGATAGTCACGCTGGTCTCGGTGCTGGGAGATCTGCTAGAAAGCATGTTGAAACGCTATCGGGGTATTAAGGACTCAAGCCAGCTGTTGCCAGGCCATGGTGGCGTACTCGACCGTATTGATAGCCTCACGGCAGCTATCCCTGTATTTGCCTTGTTTTATTTGCAAGTCATACATCTGCAGGTCAATGCCCTATGAGCCAGCCAGCTGTTCAGCGTATTACCGTGCTTGGCTCAACAGGTTCTATTGGTAAAAGCACCCTTGATGTGATTGCCAAGCATCCAGAGCGCTACCGTGTCTATGCGTTAACCGCACACACCTCAAAAGAAGCACTACTGGCGCAATGTAAGGTGCATCGTCCGGTTGTTGCTGTACTAGATCACCCCGCTGATGCCTCGTGGTTGCAACAAGCGCTATCCGCTAGCGGTCTCTCTATCGAGGTGTTAGCGGGGCCTGAAGCGCTTTGTCGTGTTTCTCGTGAAGCCTGTGTCGATACGGTCATGGCCGCCATTGTTGGAGCGGCGGGTTTATTGCCCGCCTTGGCTGCCGCCGAGTCAGGTAAGCGTGTATTGCTGGCTAATAAAGAGGCGCTGGTCATGAGCGGAGCGCTGTTTATGGATGCCGTTGCCCGCTCGGGCGCAACGTTACTACCAATTGATTCTGAACATAATGCCATTTACCAGTGTCTACCCTTGGATCATCGTGGCGGGCTACGTCAGCACGGTGTGCGACAGCTGCTGCTGACGGCATCCGGTGGCCCCTTTCGAGGCTGGTCCTCTGAGTCTATTGCTAAGGTGACGCCTGAACAGGCCTGTAATCACCCAAACTGGTCTATGGGGCGCAAAATTTCGGTGGATAGCGCCACGCTAATGAATAAAGGGTTGGAACTTATCGAAGCGTGCTGGCTATTTGATGCCACGCCTGATCAGATACAGGTGGTGGTGCATCCGCAAAGCGTGATTCATTCGATGGTCGCCTATGATGATGGCTCAGTGATTGCGCAGTTGGGAAATCCGGATATGCGCACACCGATTGCCTATGGCCTGTCTTGGCCTGAGCGAATTGATGCTGGTGTTGAAACGCTCGACTTATTCCAGGTGGCGCGGCTAGATTTTGAAGCCCCTGACGAGTCGCGTTTCCCCTGCTTGCGTCTCGCGCGTGAGGCCATGCTTATGGGCGGCGCAGCGCCGGCTATTTTAAATGCAGCTAACGAAGTTGCCGTCGACGCGTTCCTCGATAATCGGCTTGGTTTTAGCGAGATTGCCGCGGTTGTGGCCAGCGTGATGTCCGTGCCTTTTGCAGAAGATGCCGATACCTTAGCGCTGATATTGGCCGCTGATCGGTGGGCGCGTGAACAGGCAGAGCGCATCGTTCACCAACAAACTGTTTAGCATCATCACCGTTGATCAGCGAGTCGTGTAAAGGAGCAAAGAGTGGGCCTGATACAGAACATACTAGCGGTGATCGTGGTGCTTGGGTTGTTGGTCACCTTCCACGAGTTTGGCCATTTCTGGGTGGCACGGCGTTGCGGT
Source organism: Halomonas sp. (assembly GCA_007116835.1). Lineage (GTDB taxonomy): Bacteria > Pseudomonadota > Gammaproteobacteria > Pseudomonadales > Halomonadaceae > Vreelandella. Next base: position 9,093 of record SKHS01000301.1, on the reverse strand, counting down.
GTGAAGGTGCTGCGTTTTTCAGTGGGCTTTGGTAAGCCGCTCTGGTCGACCGTTGATCGACACGGTACTGAGTTTGCGGTGGCTGCGATCCCGTTGGGCGGCTACGTCAAAATGCTGGATGAGCGTGAAGCCCCTGTGCCTGAAGAGCAACTAGATCAGGCATTCAATCGGAAAACCGTATGGCAGCGCATTGCGATTGTGGCTGCTGGTCCTATTGCCAACTTCCTACTTGCCATTGTTGCTTATTGGGCGCTGTTTGTTGCAGGCACCACAACGGTGGCTCCTGTGGTGGGCGACATTGCACCGAACTCGCCTGCAGCGGAAGCTGGGTTAAGCCAGGGGAGTGAAATTACCGCCATTCAGGGCGATGCAATGCGCTCCTGGCAAGACATTAATTTAAAACTCGTGTCGATGATCGGCTTTAATGGTGACCTAACCATTGAAGCACGACCGGAAGGTGCTAGCAGTTCGCGGGCATATCAACTGCCTGTGACGGCATATATGGTTCGCCAGGATCCGCCGCAGCCGCTGCTGAGCCTGGGTATTACGCCGTGGCGTCCGGCTATGCCTGCGGTGCTTGGCCAGGTAATGGACGGTCAAGCAGCGGCGCAGGCAGGGTTGCAAGCGGGAGACCGTATTGTTGCGTTTAACGGTGAGCCGGTTGATGATTGGATGCATTTCGTCTCGATCATTCGAGAGAATGCTGGTCAAACCTTAAGCGTTGAGTATCAGCGCAATGGTGAGCAAGCGACGCTTTCTTTAACGCCTGGGCGTAACACGCTGGAGAGTGGCGAGGAGGTTGGCTACATTGGCGCCGGGGCGCAGCCCGTCAGCTGGCCTGAAGAACTGCAGCGGGAAATACGCTATGGGCCGATAGAGGCCGTCGGCAAAGCGTTTTCGCGTACAGGCGAGATGATGCTATTGACCGTTGACGCTATCCGCAAGATGCTGGTGGGACTTATCTCTCCATCGAATCTTTCTGGGCCGATTACCATTGCACAAATTTCTGGCGATTCAGCCCGGGCGGGAATGGAAGTGTTTGTAGGCTTTTTGGCCTATCTTTCGATTAGCCTGGGCGTGCTAAACCTATTGCCGATACCCGTACTCGATGGCGGACATTTACTTTATTATTTTATAGAGGTTGTGCGCGGGCGGCCTGTCTCCGAGCAAACGCAAGCTGTAGGGCTACGTATTGGGCTTGCCATGGTAGGTTGCCTAATGCTAATGGCTCTCTATTTTGATCTGATGCGCCTGTGGTAATGACGCGTGTAGCGCGCAGGATGCCTTGTCATCTGCCTGCACAAATGTATATGGTGCCTGTCTGGAATGACAGGCAGACCAACGCGAGCGAATTGACTGCATGAAAATCAAGACCCTTGGAATGGCGGCACTCTTGCTGGTAGGCACCAGTGGTGCCCAAGCACAATCCTTTGATGTTTCGGACATTCGTGTGGAAGGACTGCAGCGGGTCTCCGCCGCCTCTGTCTTTAATGCGTTTCCCGTCAATGCCAATGACCGAGTTAGTGAACAGCAGCTTGCCGCGGCTGCGCGTGATTTGTTCGCGACCGGTTTATTTGACGATGTATCGCTCGCGCGGGAAGGCGATGTGTTGGTGATTCAAGTAGTCGAGCGGCCAACCATTGCGCGCTTAAATATTGATGGTAATCGGCAAATTTCGGATGACGACCTGCGCAGAGGCTTGCGGGAGTCTGGATTGTCAGAAGGCCAAGTTCTCCAGCTGTCCACGTTAGATGAGATTCAGCGTGAACTCGAAGGGGTCTATCAGTCCCAGGGTCGCTACAGTGCAAGAATCAATGTCGAAGTTGATGACATTGATGAGGGGCGTGTTCAGGTCAACATCAATATTAATGAAGGCGAAGTTGCCAAAATTCGTCAAATCAACATTGTCGGCAACGAAGCCTTTGACGATGACACCCTGCGCGGCGTGTTCGAGCTAAATGATCGCCCTGGCCGCTTTTTTGGTCTGTTTTCAAGCGATAGTTACTCACGTGAAGCCTTGGCGGGGGATATCGAACGCTTGCGCTCTTTCTACTTAGATCGTGGCTACGTTGGTTTCGATGTCACGTCGACTCAAGTGTCGATCGGCCCCGAAAAATCAGAAATTTTCATCACACTGAATGTGGATGAAGGTAATCAGTTTCAGGTAGGCAGTGTGCGCTTTGCCGGTGACTTGCAAATTAGCGAACGTGAAGCGCAAGAGCTGCTGACCATCAGCAGTGGCGATACGTTTTCGCGTGGGAAAGTCAACGAATCTACCGAAGCACTACGCCAGCGCCTTGGCGCAGAAGGGTTTGCTTTTGCAGACGTCCAGGGTATTCCTGAGATGGCGGACGACGGGGAAACGGTCGATCTTGTGATTGCTGTTGATCCTGGCCAGCGCACTTACGTGCGTCGCATCGAGTTTTTCGGTAACACAACAACGCAAGACGAAGTGCTGCGCCGGGAAATGATCCAGCTAGAAGGTGCGCCCGCATCGACTGACTCGATTGCTCAGTCGCGCCAACGTCTGGAGCGCCTTGGCTTTTTCAGCCAGGTTGAAGTCGATACTCAGCCAGTGCCTGGGCAGCCGGACCTGCTAGACGTTACCTATAACGTGGAAGAGCAGCCGTCTGGCTCCGTGTCGGCAAGCGTAGGTTTCTCACAGAGCGCCGGGGTAATTTACGGCGTTGGCTTGGCACAAAATAACTTTTTGGGCACCGGTAACCGTGTCAATGTTGGCGCACAGCAAAGTGATACGTTCACTAGCGTCAATTTTGCCTTCACCGACCCCTACTGGACGTTGGACGGCATTTCTCGTGGTTACAACCTCTTTTATCGAGAAACCGATTATGGGGATTCTGATATCTCAACGTTCTCGACGGATGCCTACGGTGCTGGCATTAACTTCGGTTATCGCATTAGTGAGCTGTCACGGCTTAATTTCGGGGCCAGTATTGAAGACCTAACGGTCAAGACCTACAACGACACCGCATCGGAAATTCTCCGCTACGTCGATGAACAGGGTGACAACGCCCAGAGCCTCAAACTCACGGCGAGCTGGACGCGTAATAATTTGAACCGCGGTATTATGCCGACGGCGGGCAATTACCAGCGCCTCTCTATGGAAACAGGAGTGCCCGGTAGCGATGCGGAGTACTACAAACTGCGCGCCCGTGCCCAGCAACTATTCCCGATGAATGACGACCAAACCTGGGCGCTGAAGTTTAGCGGTAATTTAGGCTATGCCGACACAGTGGGCAACAACGATCCGTTCCCGTTTTATGAAAACTTTTACGCGGGTGGCCTAGGGTCAGTGCGTGGCTTTACCTCAAACACGTTGGGGCAGCGTACGACGCCCACTCGGGATGGCGGTCGTGACCGCACCTTAGGCGGTAATATATTAGTAGAAGGTTCGGCAGAGGTGCTCTTCCCGCTACCGTTCATTGAAAATCAACGCTCGTTTCAAACGTCACTCTTTTTGGATGCAGGTAACACATTCCTAAGTTCTTGCTATGATGTTCAGGACGCTGATGTTGGACGCCAGCAGTGTAGTTCGGGGGTAGACCTGGGCGACTTGCGCTACAGCATTGGTATTGGCCTTTCCTGGCTCACCCCGGTAGGGCCGTTGACGTTTAGCTTAGCGGAGCCTCTGAATGATGAAAGTGGCGACGATACACAGTTCTTCCAGTTCTCGCTGGGTCAAACGTTCTAATGTAGTAAAACGGTGCTTGCGAGCGAGTGCCACTGCCTGACTAAAAGGAGTTAACACGATGCGTAAACTGACAGCAGCTGTGTGTCTATTAGGCGCAATGACGCTACCCGCCTACGCGACTGCCGCTGAAGTGGCAGTGCTAGACTGGCGAGCCGCATTGATGAACACGCAGTCGGCCCAGTCGTCGCTGAGCCAGTTGGAAGGCCAGATTGGTAGTCAGCAGCGTGAGGCACAAACGCTAGGCAACGAACTGCAGCAGTTGCAAGAGCGGCTACAGCGCGAAGGTGAAACCATGCCGCAGTCTCAGCGAGATTCATTGATTGCCGAGCTGCAGCAGAAAGGTGGTCGCTTCGAACAGCTGCGTCGTGAAGTCATGCAGGCACAGCAAACTTCTGAGCAGCGGTTTTTGGAAGGCGCTGAGTCGAAGCTTGAGCGAGCCGTTGAGCAAGTGCTTCAACGCCACAATATCGATGTGCTCGTCGAGCCTCAAGGTGTCTTGCACTCATCGACAGATCTGCCTAACGTGACCGATGAGGTCACACAGATCCTTGATTCGTTAAACTAATTTCATGATTGCTGGGTGCGGTGCCCCCGCACCCCTGTTTCTCTGGGCTCCCATGACGCACGCTTCTCACCACCTCACTCTTGCAGATATCGCACGTCACTTGGACGTTGATTTCGAGGGCGACGCCGATCAGCCAATTATTGGCTTGGCTACACTCAAAGATGCGACGTCACATCACGTTGCTTTTCTCACTAACCGTGCGTACTTAAAAGATTTAGCGAATACACAGGCGGCGGCAGTATTGCTACATCCTGAGCATGCTAAGCACTGTCCTGTCCCACGCTTGGAAACGAGCAATCCTTACTTAGGATACGCCAAGCTCTCACAGCTATTCGATCCGTTGCCTGCTCGGGATGTGCCAGGTATCCACCCCTCCGCCGTTGTTGCAGAGAGCGCTATGTTGGGTGAGGGAGTGTCCGTCCAAGCGCATGCGGTGATCGAAGCCGGTGTGGTATTGGGTGAGCGCGTGGTGGTCGGTGCGGGTAGCGTGATTGGCGCAGATAGCGTGATTGGTGACGAAACGCGGCTACATGCCAATGTGACTGTTTGCCATGGTGTTGTGGTAGGTAAGCGGGGAATTTTACAAAGTGGCTGCGTGATTGGTGGCGATGGTTTTGGCTTTGCCCATGATGGGGCTGGCTGGCACAAAATCGCTCAGTTAGGCGGGGTTGTGCTTGGCGATGACGTCGAGGTTGGCAGTTGTTCCAGTATCGACCGTGGTGCACTGGGTGATACGGTGATTGGCAACGATGTCAAAATTGATAGCCAAGTACAGATTGCTCATAACGTGACCATTGGTGATCACAGCGCGCTGGCGGGCTGTGTGGGTATTGCGGGTTCCACTAAAGTGGGCAAGCACTGCATGCTCGGCGGTGGCGTTGGGCTTTCTGGTCATCTCACTATTTGTGATGGTGTCCAGGTGACTGGTATGAGCCTTGTGACTAACTCGATTCATGAGCCGGGTGTTTATTCGTCAGGTACTGGCGCTATGAGCAATACTCAGTGGCGCAAAAATGCGGTGCGCTTTAAACAACTAGATGAAATAGCTAAGCGCCTATCTCGGTTAGAGAAAAGTCAGCGCAGCGAGTAAATTTACTAGCAATACGGCGGTTAAGCGGGTGGAGGATGGGTAAGTAACTTGAGGCTGAGTGGCCGAAGGTTATAATCTCTAGCCTTCATGCCAGCGGGATTGCTGGTTCGTGCCTGATATTACTCAGGCCTTTTGTCATTTTAGAGGTCGTTACGATGGTTATGGATATTAACGAAATTCGCGAATACTTGCCTCACCGCTATCCGTTTTTGCTGGTGGATCGAGTAACGGCGTTAACCGTAGGCGAAGCCATCGTTGCGTACAAAAATGTCAGCATTAACGAGCCATTCTTTAATGGCCACTTTCCCCATCACCCCATTATGCCGGGTGTTTTAGTGGTTGAAGCGTTGGCTCAGGTATGTGGTATTTTAGGCTTTAAAACGGTTAATAAACTGCCCGCCGACGGCTATGTTTACTACCTGGTAGGAAGTGACAAGGTGCGCTTCAAGCGACCTGTGATGCCGGGCGACCAGCTAGTGCTGGAAGCTAATGTGATTCGTGGCAAACGAGGTATTTGGAAGTTTGCCTGCCGTGCAACGGTGGACGGTGAATTAGCCTGTGAAGCAGAAATCATTTGTGCTGAGAGGAAGGTAGCTTGATACATCCTACTGCACTGGTTGACCCTGAGGCGCAGCTTGCTGACGACGTCGAGGTTGGCCCGTTTAGTGTCATTGGGCCCGGTGTCACGATTGGCGCTGGTTCCGTGATTGGTCCTCATGTGGTGATTAAAGGGACTACCGTACTGGGTGAGCGCACGAGAGTGTTTCAGTTCGCCTCGGTAGGTGAAGATTGCCAAGACAAGAAATACGCGGGCGAGCCAACGCGGTTGGTAATGGGCGATGACAATGTTGTTCGCGAAGGCGTTACGCTACATCGTGGCACTGTCCAAGATCGTAGCGAAACCACCATTGGCTCGCGAAACTTGTTTATGGCCTACGTTCACGTAGGTCATGACTGTGTTATTGGCAACGACTGTATTTTGGCCAACCAAGTCACTTTGGCAGGTCACGTCACGCTTGGCGATCACGCTATTTTGGGTGGCCTTTCGGCGGTGCATCAATTTTGTCATTTTGGCGAGCACGCCATGGCAGGCGGAGGCTCGATTATCACAAAAGACACTCCCGCCTACGTGATGATTAATGGCAACCCTGCCGAGGCGCGGGGCCTTAACCTTGTTGGCTTAAAGCGGCGTGGATTTAACCGTGAGGCGATCGCTGCGCTAAGTACGGCCTACAAACTGATTTACCGCCAAGGTCTCACTGTTGAGCAGGCCATCAGCGAGATGCGCAGCCGGTTCGATGTGCCGGAAATCACCACGTTTGCTGACTCTATTGAGCGCTCAACGCGCGGTATTGTGCGCTAATAATGTTGATGCCTCGTCGACATCAACGATGGATCTCTATGCAACCGGTTCACTTGTTGTTATGACACTGCAGCGCGTCTATCTTGTGGCTGGAGAGCTCTCTGGCGATATCCTCGGAGCTGGCCTAATGAGCGAGTTGAGTCGGTGTCATCCTGGCATTGAGTTCCGCGGTTTGGGTGGCCCTCGTATGGAAGCACAAGGGTTGGCCAGTCGTTTTCCCCTTGAAACCTTATCGGTGATGGGCTTGGTCGAGGTCGTAAAACACCTGCCCGAGCTTCTTCGTGTGCGCCGCACACTGCGCGAAGAAGCGCTCGCTTGGCGGCCGGATATTATGATTGGCATCGATGCGCCTGACTTCAATCTTGGCCTTGAGAAACAGCTACGTGATGCTGGTCTGAAAACCGCCCACTACGTCAGCCCTTCGGTATGGGCATGGCGCCAAGGGCGTGTCAAAAAGATCGCCAAGGCGGTCGATGGCATGTTGACGCTACTGCCTTTTGAGGCTGATTTTTACCATCGCCATCATGTGCCGGTGGCCTTTGTTGGCCACCCTCTCGCTGATGAACTGCCGCTTGAGAATGACCGCCAAGCGACTCGCCAAGCGCTTGGCTTGAACGCTCAGGTACCGGTTGTGGCGCTATTGCCAGGCTCGCGAGGCAATGAGATACGCTTTTTGGGCGATACGTTTTTACGCGCTGCCGAGCTGCTCTGTCAGCGTAATGATGCGCTGCATGTGGTTATTCCCGCAGCGACCCATCAGCGGTATCAAGAAATTAGCCAGCTTTTGGCAAGCTACCCTGCGCTAAGCGAGCGGGTCATGCTGTTGGATGGTCAAGCGCGCGAGGCGATGGTGGCCAGCGATGCTGTGCTGCTCGCCTCGGGTACCGCAGCGCTAGAGGCAATGTTGTGTCATCGGTCGATGTTGGTGGCCTATAAAATGGCACCCACCACCCATTGGCTGGCAAAGCGGCTGGTAAAAACCCAATGGATTTCACTGCCCAACTTGATTGCTCAAGAGAGTGTTGTGCCTGAGCTTGTTCAGGACGCGGCAACGCCAGAAGCGATAGCTGATCAGCTTGATCTGCTGCTCACCAATGCACAAGAGCGCAACGCCCTGGAGGCACGCTTTACCGCTATGCACCGTGCGCTACGACGCAGCGCCAGCCAGCGGGCGGCACAAGCAATTACCTCGCTGGTGGCAGGTCAGCCGTTGGACAGCCGCGACACAGTAGCTGCTCAAGACGGGAGTCATCATGGCCGTTAAGCCAACAGACTATCCTCCTTTGATGGTCGACTATCGAGGTGACTGGTTAGCAGGCGTTGACGAAGTGGGGCGCGGACCGCTGGTTGGTAGCGTGGTCGCCTCGGCGGTGATTCTTGACCCGAGTCGACCTATTAAGGGGCTTACAGACTCAAAAAAGCTCACCGCTAAAAAGCGCGAAGCGCTGGATGTGGATATTCGTGAGCGGGCGTTAGCGTTTGCGGTGGCTGAAGCCAGCGCTGCTGAAGTCGATCAGCTCAATATTTATCATGCTACTCACCTGGCCATGCGGCGTGCAATTGACGCCCTGGCACCCGCTGCAGAATATCTCCTGGTGGATGGCAATCGGCTGCCCGGTCACGCATTGCCTGGGCAGGCGGTGGTAAAGGGCGATGCCCGACACCCTGCGATTGCCGCTGCCTCAATTTTGGCCAAAGTAGCCCGCGACGCACAGATGGCCGAGCTGGATCTGCGCTATCCTGAGTATGGTTTTGCCCGCCACAAAGGGTACCCAACCAAAGCACATTTGGCGGCTTTGTCTGCTCACGGGCCGTTGGCCGAGCATCGCCGCAGTTTTGCGCCAGTACAGCGTCAGTTAGCGCTACTGTAAGCCTTTTCTATTGTTCTAGCCTTGTTGCTGAGAGTCTCATGACGGTTCCGTTCGTTCATCTACGTTTGCACAGTGAATACTCCCTGGTTGATGGCTTGGTTAAACTCAAGTCACTGGTCAGTACCACCGCTGAGCGCGGGATGCCGGCGCTGGCCTTAACCGATGAAGCTAACCTGTTTGGTCTGGTTAAGTTTTATAAAGCGGCACAAGGCGCTGGCCTCAAGCCGATCATTGGCAGCGACCTATGGCTCTATAACCCTCATGATGAGGCTCACCCGTATCGCATTACGCTGCTGGCGATGAACGATGTCGGGTACCGCAACCTTACCGAGCTGATTTCTAAAGGGTGGACCGATGGCCAACGTCAAGGGCGGGCCATTTTGGACAAGCAGTGGGTGCTGGCGCAAAGCGACGGGCTGATTGCCCTGTCGGGTGGGCGTGAAGGCGAGATTGGCCGCCACCTACTGTCAGAGCATGAGCGCGAAGCGCAGG
>SKHS01000099.1 GCA_007116835.1 Halomonas sp. | reverse complement strand
CGGGTAACGCCAATTAGCCACCTAGCTTGTCATTCAACTCCTGGCCAGGTGCCTGATGCAACGGCTGTAGGAGCTTTGTCTGTGGCCACAAAACACGCTGCGCTTCACGCGCTGATTGAACCTGTCGTAGCCGCCATGGGGTTTGAACTGTGGGGTATCGACCATATTTCCCAGGGCAAGCATTCGCGGCTGGTGATTTACATCGAACGCGAAAGCGGCGTCAGCGTGGAAGATTGCGCTGATATTAGTCGCCAAGTCAGTGCCGTCATGGATGTCGAAGACCCCATTCCTGGTGAATACCGGCTGGAAGTTTCATCACCCGGCATGGCGCGCCCCCTATATACCCTGGATCACTTTATTCGTTATCAAGGCCACCACGTCGCGCTCAAGCTGCGCGTGGCTTTTGATGGGCGGCGTAAGTACCAAGGGCTTCTCGCTGGCGTTGAAGGGGATGAAATACTGCTACAACTCGATGGCGAAGAGTACTGCTTTCCTATCGAAAGCATCGATTCTGCGCAAGTTGTCCCGCAGTTCGACGAATAAACGGGTGGCGGCTTCCGGCAGGCTGCCGGGATGATGCAAAAAAGGACAGGTTTTCTGGCGAGGCAAGCGCATGAGTAAAGAAATTTTAATGGTCGTGGACGCGATCTCCAATGAAAAAGGCGTCCCCCGCGATGTTATTTTTGAAGCGGTTGAAGCCGCGCTAGCTAGCGCATCACGCAAGCGTTTTGATCAAGAAGAAGCCAATGTGCGCGTCCATATTGACCGTCGCACGGGCGAGTACGACACGTTCCGTTACTGGACCGTGGTCGAAGACGACGAATTTGAAACACCAGATTATGAAATTAAAGAAACCATTGCCGAGCAGCGTGATCCGCCGCTTAAACTAGGCGATGTGGTTGAGAAAAAGATTGAAAACGCCGTGTTTGGACGTATTGCTGCGCAAACAGCTAAGCAAGTTATCGTCCAGAAGGTGCGAGAAGCTGAGCGTGCAGAAGTTGTTCGTCAGTACGCTGACCGTGAAGGCGAGTTGGTGGCGGGTATTGTTAAGAAAACTACCCGCGATGGTTTGATCATCGACCTGGGTGAAAACGCTGAAGCGTTCTTGCCACGTAATGAAATGATTCACGGTGAGCGCTACCGCATGAATGAGCGGGTTCGTGCATTGTTAGTGAAGGTTGATCCAGACGCACGTGGTGCGCAGCTACAGCTGTCACGTACCTGTCCTGAGTTCATCATTGAGCTATTCAAAATTGAAGTGCCAGAAATTGCCGAACAGCTGATTGAAATTAAAGGCGCGGCGCGCGATCCAGGCTCACGGGCCAAAATTGCCGTTAAGACCAACGACCGCCGCATTGACCCGGTTGGGGCGTGTGTCGGTATGCGTGGGTCTCGCGTCCAGGCGGTGTCGTCAGAGCTGCAAAACGAACGTGTTGATATCGTATTGTGGGACGACAACCCCGCTCAACTCGTCATTAACGCCATGGCACCTGCCGATGTGGCGTCTATCCTAGTGGACGAAGATGCGCACGCAATGGACGTGGCGGTTGCGCAAGACAACCTAGCTCAGGCCATTGGCCGCAGCGGTCAGAACGTACGCTTAGCTTCTGAGCTAACTGGCTGGCGTATCAACGTGATGACTGAAGATGAAGCTGAGTCTAAGCGTGAGCAGGAGATTGATAGTCTGGTGGACTCCTTTGTTCAGCACCTCGAAGTGGACGAAGATGTTGCCCGCCTATTAGTAGAAGAAGGGTTTACCACCCTGGAAGAAGTTGCCTACGTGCCGCTTGAAGAAATGCTCGAAATCGAAGAGTTCGACGAAGATTTGGTGGAAGAGCTGCGTGCACGAGCGAAAGACGAGCTGCTGACGATGGCAATTGCCTCGGAGGAAGCGCTAGACGGTGCCCAACCAGCACAAGACCTGCTGGAAATGGACGGTATGGAGCGCCACTTGGCCTTCATCCTGGCTAGCCGGGGCATTGTCACCATGGAAGATCTCGCCGAGCAGTCTGTCGACGATCTGGTCGATATCGAGGAGTTGGACGAAGCGCGCGCAGCGGCACTGATCATGACTGCCCGTGCGCCCTGGTTTGAAGACGATGGCGTATCGGATTCAAACACACAGTAAAAGGTCACGGGCTGAGGAGGGTCACTATGTCAGATATGACAGTTAAAGATTTTGCAGTAAAGGTGGGCCGTGATGTGCCCCGCCTATTGGAACAGATGAAAGATGCTGGTTTAAAGCACGCGTCAGAAAGCGATGCGGTATCTGAAGAAGACAAGCAAACACTGCTAAGCTTTTTGAAGAAAAGCCATGGCGGCGGTGACAGCGATGCTAGCAAAAACCGCATCACGCTGACTCGCAAAACCCGCAGCCGTATTAAAACCGGCGAGCGTGGCAAAACGATTGAAGTGCAGGTACGTAAGAAAAAGACGTACGTTAAAAGTGCTGAAGATGAAAAGCCAAAAGCGGCTGAGCCTAAGCACTCTGGCCCACGCCAGCTCGTTGGCGATATGGCGGAAGCGGAAGCCGAGCGTAAAGCGCGTGATGTTCGCGAAGCAGAAGAGAAGGTAGTGGCGGCAAAAGCGAAAGCGGCAGAAGAGGCAGCACGCAAAGCCGAGGAAGAAAAGGCCAAGGCGAAAGCAGCGGAAGTGCCCAATATCGCCGTGCCTGAACTGCAAATCGACGATACGCCGACGCCCGATGACATGCCGCCCGCACCGCCTAAAGAAGGCCGTACTGATCGTCGTACTGCGCCGCCTAAAAAGGCCGCTGCGAAGAAGAAAGGTCGCGATGATGATGACGATCGCGGTGATCGTGAAGAGCGTAAGCGTGGTGGCGGCGGTAAGAAAGTCAAACGTGCCGAACGCCGTGGCGGACGTCGCGGTGGTGCCAGTCAAAGTGGCAATGGCAAGCACGCTTTCCAGAAGCCGACCCAGCCGATCGTGCGTGAAGTATCGATCCCTGAGTCGATCAGCGTTGCTGACCTGGCCGACAAAATGTCGATCAAGGCCAATGAAGTGATTAAGGCCATGTTCAACATGGGTGCGGCAGTGACCATCAACCAAACGATTGACCAGGATACTGCGGCCATCGTAGCGGAAGAGATGGGCCACAAGGTCAAGCTGGTGAAAGATGATGCGCTGGAAACGGAAATGCTCGAAGGCATCTCCTACGAAGGCGAAGAGATCACCCGTTCACCGGTGGTTACCGTTATGGGTCACGTTGACCACGGTAAAACCTCGTTGTTGGATTATATCCGTCGTGCCAAAGTCGCCACTGGCGAAGCGGGCGGTATCACCCAGCATATCGGTGCTTACCACGTGGAAGACAACCACGGCGGCGTTACCTTCCTGGATACCCCTGGCCACGCGGCGTTTACCGCGATGCGTGCACGTGGTGCCAAGGCAACGGACGTGGTTATCCTGGTCGTCGCTGCTGACGATGGCGTGATGCCTCAGACGATCGAGGCGATTGAGCACTCCAAAGCTGCCGAAGTACCGATGGTAGTGGCGGTGAACAAGATCGATAAGCCGGGCGCTGATTTCGACCGCATTCGTAATGAGCTCTCGCAGCATGGCGTGATTTCAGAAGAGTGGGGCGGTGACACTCAGTTCGTACATGTGTCTGCCAAAACTGGCGACGGTATTGAAGAGTTGCTGGAAGCCATTCAGCTGGTATCAGAAGTACTCGAGCTGACTGCCGTGCCATCGGCACCTGGTAAAGGTGTTGTGGTTGAGTCGCGTCTTGATAGAGGCCGCGGCCCGGTTGCTACGGTGCTGGTACAAAACGGCACGCTGAAGAAAGGCGATATCGTGCTGGCTGGTCTGCATTACGGTCGCGTTCGTGCGCTGACCAACGAGCTGGGCAAGCAAGTTGATACCGCAGGCCCTGCGATGCCGGTCGAAATCCAGGGGCTGGATGGTACGCCGGATGCGGGTGATGACTTTATGGTCGTTGCCGACGAGAAGAAGGCCCGTGAAGTGGCTAACTTCCGCCAAGGCAAATACCGCGAGGTGCGTCTGGCGCGTCAGCAGAAAGCCAAGCTGGAGAACATGTTCAGCCAGATGGGCCAAGACGAAGTGGCCAAGGTCAACATCGTTCTGAAAGCCGACGTTCAAGGTTCGTTGGAAGCGATCAAAGGTGCCCTGGAAGAACTCTCCACGGGTGAAGTTGAAGTCGCTGTTGTCTCTTCGGGTGTTGGTGGTATCACCGGTACCGATGCCAACCTGGCGCTTGCTTCTGAAGCTATCGTTGTCGGCTTCAACGTCCGTGCTGACGCTGCTGCTCGTGAAATCATCGAACGTGAAGGTCTGGATCTGCGCTATTACAGCGTTATCTACCAGCTGATCGATGAAGTTAAGCAGGCGATGAGCGGTATGCTTGCTCCTGAGTGGAAAGAAGAGATCGTCGGTGTGGCCGAAGTACGCGACGTGTTCCGTGCGCCGAAAATTGGTGCGGTGGCTGGCTGTATGGTTGTCGAAGGCACCGTATCACGCAGCAAGCGTATCCGCGTCCTACGTGACAATGTGGTGATTTACGAAGGTGAGCTCGAGTCGCTGCGCCGCTTCAAAGACGACGTTCAAGAAGTGCGTAACGGTATGGAGTGCGGCATCGGCGTGAAGAACTACAATGATGTTCAGGTCAACGACAAGATCGAAGTCTTTGACCAAGTGAAGGTCGAGCGCAGCCTGTAAGGCTGCGAGGAGCAATCATGCGCGAATTCAAGCGTACCGACCGGGTAGCTGACCAGCTCCAAAAGGAGCTGGCGGTACTGATCCAACGCGAAGTAAAAGATCCGCGCTTGGGGATGATTACGGTAAGCGGTGCCACCGTTAGTCGTGATCTTGGCTACGCCGATATCTATGTCACCTTATTGGGTGAGCAAGATCCGGAGCGTATCAAGGAAAACCTACAAGTGCTGAAACGCGCTGCAGGCTTTCTGAGAAGCCAAATTGCCAAGCGCATTAAGCTGCGTCACGTACCGGAGCTACGCTTTCATTACGATGAAAGCGTGGTGCGCGGCCAGCACCTCTCATCATTGATTGAAGAAGCGGTATCAACTGACCGCGCTCGCCAACAGGATGACGAGGAAGGTAGCGAAAACGAACATGGTGAGGAGACGCGCTAATGGCACGTCGCCGTCGCGGATTGCCGGTTAACGGTGTGCTGCTGCTGGATAAGCCCAAGGGCATTTCCAGTAACCACGCACTGCAGCGTGTGCGCCGTCTGTTTGAGGCGCAAAAAGCCGGTCATACTGGCACGTTGGATCCTATGGCCACTGGGTTGTTACCTATTTGTCTTGGGGAAGCCACTAAGTTTTCCGCGCACTTGTTAGAAGCCGACAAGATGTATCACACCCGGGTAGAGCTGGGAGTGATCACCGACACCGGTGATGCCGAAGGTACAGTCATTGAGCAGCGAGAGATTCCCAGCTTAACGGCTGAGGATGTCGAGTTAGTCTTGGCGCGTTTTCGCGGCGAGATTGACCAAGTGCCGCCAATGTATTCGGCATTGAAGCATCAAGGCAAAAAGCTTTATGAGCTTGCCCGTGAGGGTAAGCACGTTGAGCGTGCAGCGCGGCGAGTAAGCGTGTATGATGCGCGGCTGCTTGCTTTCGAGGGCACTGCCTTCGAACTTGAAGTCAGCTGTAGCAAAGGTACGTATATTCGCACCTTGGCTGAAGATATTGGTCAGGCGCTGGGTTGTGGTGCCCACATTAGTCAGTTGAGAAGGCTCAGAACAGGGCCCTTTGAAGGTGACGCCATGTGGACGCTGGAAGACCTTGAAGCGCTGGCAGGCCAGGCCACCCGCGAGGCTGAACTGATGCCTGCGGACGTGCTGGTCGATCATTTGCCGTCGCTGACGGTAGATGAAACGGCTTTCGGGTGCCTTGCGCACGGCCAGTCGGCTAGTTTAGCGATTGGTGCGCTGGAGCCTGATGCGCTGGTAAGACTTTATTACGCTGAGACGTTTATCGGCCTTGGCGTTGTAAAAGGGGCGCAGGAAGTGGCCCCCAAGCGGCTGTTGAGTACCGTCGCTATCTCGTAAAACGTTGCAAGGATGTAGCGGTTTGCGCGAAAATTGAACGTTAAGATAGTCGCCTGAGACTGCAAATATGCGTGGTCTCAACCATTCATTTTTAGGCATATTGCTTACTGGAGAGACAGATGGCATTAACCGCTGAGAAAAAGGCCGAGATCGTCAACGAATACGGCCGCGGCGATAACGATACCGGTTCCCCTGAAGTTCAGGTTGCACTGCTGAGCGCCAACATTAATGGCCTGCAGGACCACTTCAAGACCAACAAGCAGGATCACCACTCTCGTCGTGGTCTGATCCGCATGGTAAACCAGCGTCGTAAGCTGCTGGACTACCTGAAGCGTAAAGATTTTGAGCGCTATCAGTCTCTGATTCAGCGTTTAGGTCTACGCCGTTAAGTATTAACGGCAATGATCAAAAGCGGGCAGCCCCTTGTGGGCTGCCCGTTTTTTTGTTTCTGGTAGCCGTACGGCGCCACAGCGCCTAGAATGGTGGCGAGTCAAAACGACCCAAGCGAAAAGACAAGTAGATATTAATGTTAAAGGAAGTCGCCGTGAATCCGGTAAAAAAAACGTTTCAATACGGTCGTAGCACCGTCACCCTAGAAACTGGGCGTATCGCTCGCCAAGCCACTGGTGCCGTTATGGTGACCATGGATGAAACCGTCGTACTGTGTACGGTCGTGGCCAAAAAAGAAGCGAATCCTAATCAGCCCTTCTTCCCGCTCTCGGTACATTACCAAGAGAAAACTTACGCAGTGGGCAAGATTCCCGGCGGCTTCTTTAAGCGCGAAGGGCGTCCTACTGAGAAAGAAACCCTTACCTCGCGTTTGATCGATCGCCCGATTCGTCCGCTGTTTCCTAAAGGGTTTATGAACGAAGTGCAGATAATCTGTACTGTACTATCGACGGATCGTAACCATGACCCCGATATCGCAGCCCTACTGGGCACCTCGGCAGCGTTGGGTATTGCGGGTGTGCCGTTTAACGGCCCGATTGGCGCAGCGCGCGTTGGCTTTAATGAAGAGCAGGGTTACTTCCTAAACCCAACCGTTGAAGAGCTGACGACCTCTGAGCTGGACATGGTGGTTGCCGGTACCGAAAACGCCGTATTGATGGTGGAATCGGAAGCCCAAGAACTGCTTGAAGACGAAATGCTGGGTGCCGTGCTGTTTGGTCACCAGGAAATGCAGGTCGCCGTTAGCGCGATTAAAGAGCTGGTCGCGGAAGCGGGCAAGCCGCGCTGGGACTGGCAGCCAGCGGAAGAAAATGTAGCGCTGAAAACGGCCATTGCCGACGCCTTTGAAGCCAAAGTGGGTGACGCTTACCGCATTACCGACAAAATGGCGCGTCAAGATGCACTGTCAGCGCTGAAAGATGATGCTGTCGCGCAGCTAGTCGCCGCTGAAGGTGAAGAAGAGACAGAAGGCAAGTTCAACAAAGATGACGTGAAAGGAGCGTTTTCTGCTCTTGAGAAACGCGTTGTGCGTTCTCGTGTCGTGAAAGGCGAGCCACGCATTGATGGTCGCGACGCCACCACAGTACGCCCGCTGGCGATCGAAGTGGGCGTGCTACCCAAAACCCACGGTTCGGCGGTATTCACCCGTGGCGAGACCCAGGCAATCGCGATTGCTACCTTGGGCACTCTGCGCGACTCACAGCTAATCGAGTCCCTGGAAGGTGAGCGTAAAGATCGCTTTATGCTGCACTACAACTTCCCTCCCTACTGCGTTGGTGAATCCGGCTTTTTTGGCGGGCCAAAGCGTCGTGAAATTGGCCATGGCCGCTTAGCACGCCGAGGCGTTCAAGCAATGCTACCGTCAGAAGATGTTTTCCCCTACACCATTCGTGTAGTGTCGGAAATCACCGAATCTAACGGATCAAGCTCGATGGCGTCGGTATGTGGTACCTCGCTTGCGCTGATGGATGCTGGCGTGCCGTTAAAAGCACCGGTGGCAGGTATTGCCATGGGCTTGGTGAAAGATGAAGACGGCTATGCGGTATTGACCGATATCCTGGGTGACGAAGATCATCTGGGCGATATGGACTTCAAAGTTGCCGGTTCTGAAGAGGGTGTCACTGCCCTACAAATGGACATTAAGATTGAAGGCATCGACGAAGAGATCATGGAAAAGGCGCTGCAGCAGGCTCATGACGCCCGCATCAGCATCCTTGCTCAGATGAACGATGTGATCAGCCAAAGCCGTACCGATGTATCGGAAAATGCCCCGTCTATGGCGACGATCAAGATCGCTCCAGACAAGATTCGTGACGTAATCGGTAAAGGCGGCGCAACCATTCGTAAAATTTGCGAAGATACTGGCGCCTCTATTGATCTGGATGATGATGGCACCGTTCGCATCTACGCTGAAGATAAAGCCGCAGCCAAAAAAGCGATCGATACCGTGCTTGCAATTACCGCCGAGGCGGAAATCGGTAAGCTTTATAACGGTAAAGTAGTGCGCATCGCGGACTTCGGCGCTTTTGTAAATATCATGCCGGGTACTGACGGCCTGGTACACATCTCGCAAATTGTTGCTGAGCGCGTTAACAACGTACGCGACTTCCTAAACGAAGGCGACGATGTGATTGTAAAAGTACTGGATATCGATAACCGCAACCGGGTGAAGCTCTCAATCAAAGAGATCACTGAGGAAGAGAAAGCGGCGTTCGCCGCTGCTGAGGCGAATGTCGCTGACTAGTTAGCAATGCTGATGTAGTCACCGCCCCCGCAGCTTTCAGTTGCGGGGGCGGTGTCGTTTTGTAGGCAGTACAGGAAAAGAGAAGAGAGCCATGGAGCAGGAGCAAGCACCGCGTTGGTGGGCGGTGGTGGCCGTGATGATCGGCATTTTTTTATTGGTGACCGCAGAGCAACTGCCCATTGGGCTACTTTCCCAGGTAGCCTCATCCATGGGCGTCACACCGGGCATGGCAGGTCTGATGGTGACCGTGCCAGGGGTTGTTGCCGCCTTTTCTGCACCGTTGTTGCCGGTAGCGGTAGGCCGGTTAGATAGACGCATCATGCTCACGCTGATGATGCTTGTGATGGTGATTGGCAGTGCGCTGTCAGCGGTGGCCAGCAACTTCGGATTGTTACTGGCCGCTCGCGTATTGGTGGGGATTAGCATCGGCGGATTTTGGGCCATTGCGGGCAGTATTGCCCCTCGGCTGGTGCCCCGTGATCAAGTCGCCAAGGCCATGACCATTATCTTCGGTGGCGTGGCTGCTGCATCCGTATTGGGGGTGCCGTTAGGCACGTTGCTAGGGGATCTGAGCAACTGGCGAGTCGCCTTTGGGGCGTTGGGTGGGCTAAGCCTGTTAACCGCCATTGCGCTGTGGTGTTGGCTGCCGCCGTTGCCCCCAAGAGAACCAGTACGACTGCGCGTGTTAGCGCAGCAGTTTAGTCATCGTGGTGTACGGGTGGCAGTGTTAACCACGGGGTTTGTGGTGGTGGGGCACTTTGCTGCTTATACCTTTATCAGCCCCATTCTTCAGGAGATTAGCGGCGTTGCTCAGCGCCATGTAGGTAGCTTGCTGCTGCTATATGGAGCGGCGGGGATCCTGGGTAATATTGCCGCCGGTGTGTTTGCAGGTCGCCACCCTTACCGGGCAGTGCTGGCGATTCCTAGTCTGTTGCTGGTTGTGGTGGCTATATTCCCATTACTGGGTGTTCAGCCTACCAGCGGTGTACTGCTGCTAATGGTGTGGGGCGCTGTTTTTGGCAGTGTGTCAGTCAGTATTCAAACCTGGATTTTACGCACCGCGCCGAATACCGAGGCCGCCACCGCGCTAATGGCCTTTACGTTTAATATGTCGATTGGTTTAGGAGCCATGTTTGGTGGACGCATCGTCGATGGCACTAGCCTGCCCATTGCCATGTGGGTGGCATCGGTGCTGTTTTTGCTTGGGGCGTTACTGGTATGGCGAACGCCATCGAGCATCGTAGGAGAGAAGCATCGCTAGCCCTTAAAAAAGCCTTAAAAAAAACAAGCTATCAAAAATGCCCCCGCTAAGTAGCGGGGGCATGGCGTTTCAGCGCACTAAACGTGGCGCTTAGGGGCGCTCAATCGCCAGCGCAACGCCTTGACCGCCACCGATACACAGAGTGGCGAGGCCTTTCTTGGCATCACGAGCAATCATTTCATGCAGCAGGCTGACCAAAATACGACAGCCAGAGGCACCGATCGGGTGGCCTAGGGCAATCGCACCACCATTAACATTCACCTTGCTGACATCCCAGCCAAGCTCCTTATTGACGGAAAGCGCCTGAGCAGCAAAGGCTTCGTTAGCTTCTACTAGGTCTAGGTCGTCTAGGCTCCAGCCCGCTTTTTCGAGGCAGCGGCGCGTGGCCGGTGCCGGGCCAATACCCATGATGGCAGGGTCAACGCCCGCATTAGAGTAAGCAGCAATGCGTGCCAGTGGCTCTAGGCCTAGCTCTTTGGCTTTCTCTGCCGAGCAGAGCATAACCACAGCGGCACCGTCGTTCAAGGAAGAGGCGTTACCAGCGGTAACGGTACCGTCTTTTTTGAAGGCAGGGCGCATGCCGCCGAGTTTTTCTGCGGTCACTTCGCGCGGGTTCTCGTCGGTATCAAACACGACGGGATCGCCTTTGCGCTGCGGAATCTCCACAGGGACGATTTGACCTTTAAACTTACCATCGCGAATTGCCTGCGCAGCTTTTTGCTGTGAGGCAGCGGCGAACTCGTCCATTGCTTCACGGGTAATGCTATATTTTTCCGCCAGATTTTCAGCGGTAATCCCCATGTGATAATTGTTGAACGCATCCCACAGGCCGTCATGAACCATGGAATCAATCGCTTTCCAGTCACCCATGCGTTGGCCGTTACGTGAGTTAGGCAGGATGTGGGGGGAAGCGGACATATTTTCCTGACCACCGGCCAGAATAATCTGGGCGTCGCCACAGCGAATAGCTTGAGTGGCTAAGTGCAGCGCCTTAAGACCTGAGCCGCATACTTTGTTGATGGTCATGGCGGGTACAGATTCTGGTAAGCCAGCCTTGATAACTGCTTGGCGGGCGGGGTTTTGGCCGACGCCTGCGGTCAGTACTTGGCCGAGCAACACTTCATCAATTTGCTCGGGGGCAACGCCCGTAGAGGCGAGAATATCTTTAATAACCAGTGCGCCTAAATCGCTTGCCGGAATGCCGGCGAGTGATCCACCAAAACTACCTACGGCGGTGCGGCGAGCAGCGACAATAACCACGTCTTGCATATGATGACTCCTTGGGTAAGTAACGCAACGTTCCTAGTGAGGATAGAAACTCCTGAAGGGAGCTGCCTATCCATTATTATTAGCATGTTGTGTCAAACTTACCTATCAGCATAGGGGAAGGTTGTGCGTCGCGGCAATACGCTTTTTGATGCAAATAAAAACGGGCCGATAATGGGCCCGTTAAATAACTGCTGACTCAATGGTTTGGTTAGGCTAATTGGACAGGAATCACGTTGCTGGTGTGGCTAACGTGGTTGCCTTCTTGCAGGTAAACAAGTGCAGGCTGGTGGTTTTCAAGCTCTGCTTCTGCGTAGTGGGCGTAGCTGCAAATAATAATGCGATGCCCGGGGGCAGCTAAATGAGCAGCGGCACCATTAATGGAAATCAGTCGAGAGCCTTCTTCGCCACGAATCGCGTAGGTGGTGAAGCGTTCGCCGTTTTCCACGTTATAGATTTGGATCTGTTCGTTTTCGCGAATACCCGCCATATCCAGCAGGTCGCCGTCGATGGCACAAGAGCCTTCGTAGTTAAGTACCGCGTGGGTAACGCGAGCCATGTGTAGCTTGGCTTTGAGCATGATGGTGTGCATAGAAGCTCCTAAATAACGAGACTAGCCTATTTGCTAGCGTCAGTGGCAGCGTTTGGCAGCTGCACGCTGAGGTTGTCAATTAGCCGAGCAGGGCCAAGTTTTGCCGCTGCTAACAGCACAGCACTGCGTGTCGAGCTGCTCACAGCGCCAAGCGTAGCGTCACGCAGTTCCAGGTAATCTGGCGTAAAGCCGGCATCATACAGTGCTGTCTTGCCTTGTTGTAGTACCTGTTCGGCGGATGCGCCTTGCTCAAGAGCATCGCGTAGTTCGCACAGGGTGCGATAAAGCGCCGGCGCGATAGCGCGCTCCTGCTTACTTAGATAACCATTGCGAGAGGAGAGCGCTAACCCGTCATCGGCACGCACGATGGGTACACCGACGATGTTAATTGGCAGGTGCAGGTCACATACTAGCTTGCGAATGACCGCAAGCTGCTGATAATCCTTTTCGCCAAAACAGGCGACATCCGGCTGTACCAGGTTAAAGAGCATGCTGACCACGGTCGATACGCCGTCAAAATGCCCAGGACGCGAACCGCCGCATAAGCCTTCGCCTACTTCGGGGACATGTACACGGGTCTGGGCAGACAAGCCATTAGGGTACAACGCACTCACCGTGGGGGCGAACAGGACATCGCAGCCCGCTTCTTTTAACTGGGTTTGATCCGCCGCAAACGTGCGTGGGTAGGCGTCTAGGTCCTCACCTGGGCCAAATTGCATTGGGTTCACAAACAGGCTGGAAACGACGACATCCGCATGCTGGCGGGCACTGGCCACTAGCGCCAAGTGGCCCTTATGCAGGTTGCCCATGGTGGGCACCAGAGCAATACGTTTGCCTTGCTGGCGGTGCTCGTGGAGCGTACTGCGTAGGTCGTCAATATCTCGCAAAGTGTGCATAGGGAGTTCGTGGTTGCTCACAGACGTCACATTAATTTTAAAAGCACTTTGTAAAGGCAGCTTTTAAAAGCAGTGCTCAGGGGCTGGGAAAGTGCGCGTTTTGACCGCCGTATGATAGTGCTCAAAGGCGCCTTGAATACTGTCAGCGTCGGTCATGAAGTTTTTCACGAAGCGTGGTGTACGGCCATGGGTGACGCCCAGCACATCGTGCATGACCAGGATCTGACCGTCGGTATCGGGCCCTGCGCCAATGCCAATCACCGGCACGTCTAGGGCGTCAGTGACCGCCTTACCAAGGCTTGCTGGTACGCATTCAAGCAGAATCACCGAGGCGCCTGCGTCCACCAGCACTTTGGCATCGTTAATAATCTGCTCTGCCTGGGCGGCTTCGCGACCCTGAACTTTATAGCCGCCTATTTGGTAAACAGTTTGCGGCGTTAACCCTAAGTGAGCGCACACGGGTACGCCGCGGCGGGTCAGTTCGCGGATGCCATCAGCCATCCATGCTTCACCTTCAACTTTGACTAGCTCTGCACCAGCACGCATTAATGCGGCGGCATCATTGAGCAAACGTTCGGTGGTTGCGTTACTCATAAATGGCAAATCAACCATCAGCAGGCTGTGGCCTTTGCCACGCGCTGCGCAACGGGTGTGGTAGCAAATGTCGTCGATGGTCACGGGAAGCGTGCTGCTATGGCCTTGTAAGACCATACCTAAGGAATCGCCTACTAGCAGGACATCAATGCCAGCATCGCTCGCCGCATGGGCAAAGGATGCATCGTAAGCGGTCAGGCAGCTGAACGTTTCGCCGGCGCGTTTATACGCCTGCAGAGTGCTCAGGGTGACGGTTTTCATGGCGTGCTCTCGTTTTCTACGTGGGGCCGATGCGACATGGGCAGCCGACCGTTGTTAGCGCTGCATTCGTGCGCGCTAAGTGGCGTAACCGGCAATTGTTACCTGAATGAGGGCTTGGTGTCGAGATCTGTGTCAGACGGAAGCAGTGGTAGTAGCATCTGCGTCGCTTAAGCGTCGTATCTGATGTTGATCAAGGTGCGTAAGCCAGCTGGTAAGCGGTTGATGGTGAAGCATAATTGAACTGTGTGTGGCGGCAGACACTACTTCCTCAAGAGGCACGAGCACAAAAGCACGTTCGTGCATGTAAGGGTGTGGAACGCGAAGCCGCGGGTGCTCAATGGTGTGCTGAGCGTAAAGCAATAGATCTAAATCCAGCGTGCGTGGGCCCCAATGACGTAGCCGCCGACGGCGGTGCCGCTGCTCCAGCGCTTGCAGCTGGTCCAGCAGTGCCAGCGGTGAAAGCTTAGTCTCAATGGCGGCGACTGCATTAATAAAGTCGGGCTGATCTTGCGGCCCTACAGGCGGTGTTGCGTATAAAGAGGAGTGCGCTACCCGCTGGCAAAGGGGTAGCTCGCCAAGCTCGTCAAGGGCTTGGCGTACCTGGCGAACCGGCTCCTCCAGATTGCTGCCTAGCCCAATATAGGCAAGCGACATCACGTTATTCACGGGTTACTGCTCTGTTTTACGTGGTTTGCGGCGTTTTTTACGCCGCCGGTCGCCTTGGCTGGCAGGGTCGCTGCCTACCTTTTGTAGCAGGCGTCGCTGCTCATGTTCGTCCCCCCGCTGGAAAGCGTCCCACCAATCTCCCAGACCGCGCGGAATCTCACCTGCCTGTTCACGTAGTAACAGCAGGTCGTAAGCAGCGCGAAAGCGCGGATGTTCGCGGGTTTGGAAAGCCCGTTTGCCGCGGCGCAAGGGCAGGCGTGCTTGCAGTTCCCATATATCACGCATTGGCATACCAAAGCGCTTTGGAATTGAAATATGCTGCAGCTGCCGTGTAACGACTTGCTGTGCGGCGGTCTGTAGCGCCGGTATAGCAGGCATGCCGTCTTTCTCAAGCTCTGCTTGGCGATGCGCTACCGGTGCCCATAAAAAGGCGGCAAGTAGGAACGCTGGTGTGACCGGACGACCTTCTGCAATGCGCTTATCGGTATTGGAGAGGGCTTGTTCAATCAGCTCTTCAGCCCAAGCGGCATCTGCCATGGCTTCTTCCGCTTCAGGAAAAAGCATACCGAATAAGTTGTAATGACTGAGCAGTCGGAAGGTGATGAGCCCGTGGCCCGACATAAACAGCTTCAGCACTTCATCAAACAAGCGCGCAGGCGGAATTTGCAGTAGCAGCGGCGCTAGCTCGTACATCGGCTCTTCGGTGGCAGGCTCAATGGTGAAATCGAGCTTAGCCGCAAAACGCACCGCCCGCAGCATCCGCACCGGGTCTTCCCGGTAGCGGGTTGCAGGGTCACCAATCAAACGCAGCGTGCGGGACTTAATGTCCTGCGCGCCATTGGCGAAGTCGTGAATTGTGAAGTCGGCGATGTTGTAGTAGAGCGCATTCACGGTGAAATCACGGCGCAGGGCATCTTCTTCGATGTTGCCCCACACATTGTCGCGCAACAGTAGGCCGTCGTCTGATTGTTGGGCGATATGGTCGCCGTGCTCATCTTGGGGCTTGCCGCGGAACGTGGTGACTTCAATGACTTCGCGGCCAAAGCGCACATGCACAATGCGAAAGCGCCGGCCAATAAGCCGTGAATTGCGAAAAAGATCCCGCACCTGTTCCGGCGTTGCGTTAGTGGCTACGTCGAAATCTTTGGGCATCTTTCCTAGCAACGCATCACGAATGCAGCCGCCGACCAAGTAGGCGTCGAAGCCAGCACCGTTCAGGCGATAGAGTACCTTTAAAGCGGCCTCGCTGATCTGCTGACGCGAAACAGGGTGCTCGGAGCGCGGAATAATACGGGGGCATAGAGCATCAGTCGTGCTCTCTGAGGAATCGAGCAGGGATTTCAAGTGCTCTCCCGGGCTGTGTAATAAACGGGTAAATCCTTTAAACATGCGGCGATATCGACTCGCAGGGTATCGAAAAAAGTATCGAAAAACGTCGCGAAAACATGACCGCACAGTGAGCGGTAAGTCGCTGAGTGTAGCCGACCCCTCAAGGCTTGCAAAGCACCAAGGATGGATTTGTAAGAAGCAGTTGCTCTAGACGCGGAAAGGGGAGGCTAAATGAGCCTCCCCTATAAAGCAGACAATCAGCGTCCATGCTGCTGTTTTTCTTCATGATGGCACATCGCCCTGAATACGCACCGCAGTCGGTAGGCGTAAGGATCTTGCTAATTCCGACCGCCTCGTATTCAAAACAATAATCCAACCGCGAACTTTGTTCACCCGGCGAGTTGTTGTTGGTTCCGGGGTGTACATGCGATCTGCCTGTTCTTTTTATTTGGCAGCGGGTAATTCGCTGTACGTCGCGTCCATTTGGGCATACTTGCAAGACATTGTTCTTATTTTTGCACTTGTGCTGTCCAGTGTTTCTCGGCATCACACAGCACATACAAGTTGTGAGACTTAAGTCTATTGTTTTTGTTAGTGCCGCTATCTCTCTACCTGGCCCTGTTG
>SKHS01000074.1 GCA_007116835.1 Halomonas sp. | reverse complement strand
CTGGATTGATAGCGGCATCGGTCTGAATAAAGTCCTCGTAGGCATTCAAACCTAAATGGCTGCGGCCTGTGGCGCTGATAATGCCCATGGTGACGGTCTGGCCGACACCAAAGGGGTTGCCAATCGCAAGAGCAACATCGCCTACGGCAACCTCTTTGGAGTCTGCTAATTCGATGATCGGCAGATCATCAAGGGTGATGCGCAAAACCGCTAAGTCGCTTTCAGGGTCTGTGCCGACGACCTCGGCAAGCGTTTCGCGCCCATCGCGCAGTGCGACCTGTATTTGATCAGCCCCATTGATGACGTGATGATTGGTGAGTACGTAGCCGTCTGGGCTGACAATGACGCCCGAACCAAGGCTCGACAGCATGCGCTGATGGGTGGTGGCATCGTCGCCGCTAAAGAATTGCTGAAAAAAAGGGTCTGACATTAACGGGTGCTGATCGCGCTCGACAATCCGTGACGAGTAAATGTTCACCACAG
The DNA here is from genome assembly GCA_007116835.1 of Halomonas sp. Lineage (GTDB taxonomy): Bacteria > Pseudomonadota > Gammaproteobacteria > Pseudomonadales > Halomonadaceae > Vreelandella. Next base: position 4,249 of record SKHS01000074.1, on the reverse strand, counting down.
CTGGTGCTGCTTGATTTACCGCATTGGAATAACTAGCTGGCCCCTGATGACGGTTAAGCGGTGCCGCTTGACGAATTTCAGGCGCGGGGCGGCTAGTCACCTGTTCGCTACTGGTAGGGACTAAAGGCGGCGGTGGTTCGATCGCAACCGGCGGTGTTTGCCGAAATGGGTTCGGCAGTTGCTCAGGAAAGACAAGTAAGAGTAAGGCGGCAATGAGAAGCCCGGTGATAACCGGCCATACATAGGGCAGCACAAAGCGGTGCATGCGAAGTTTCCTCAGCGGGTGGCAGTCTAAACGGTCGCGAGGTTCGCGATAACGCGAAGCGAGATTTACAATGACGCTATCGTAACACTTTATTGAGACATTCCTCATGGTAGCCAGTGAATCAATCAAGGAGTCAGTGTGAGTCATCGCGATCAACTTGTAGCCGCCTGCGATCATCAGTTGCGCTCATCGCAGTTTAAAGATTTTACCGTTAATGGCTTGCAGATAGAGGGAAAAGAGACGGTAACGCGAGTCATGTCGGGAGTGACGGCATGCCAAGCGCTATTAGACGAAGCAGTAGCATGGCAGGCAGATCTCGTGCTGGTGCATCACGGTTATTTTTGGAAAAACGAACCTGTTCCCATTACGGGGATGAAGCAAAGGCGAATTAAAACGCTGCTCGAAAATGATATGAGCCTGTTGGCCTACCACCTGCCGCTGGATGCGCACGCTGAGTTTGGTAACAATGCTGAGTTGGCGAAGCGTATGGGGTGGAAGGTGGAGGGTTGTCTCGACGGTGAGTTGGGAGATGGCCTGTTATGGGCAGGACGCTTGGCTGAGCCACAGGGTGTTGACACCCTTGCAGAGCAGTTGGCCACGGTTCTCCAGCGTACACCATTGGTTGTTGAGGCGCCGACGGTAGGTGCTATTGAGCGAATAGCATGGTGTACCGGAGGTGCCCAAGACATGATTACGGCTGCTTTTGAGGCGGGGGCTCAGGTCTTCGTTTCAGGAGAGATTTCCGAGCGAACGACGCATTTGGCTCGAGAGTTGGGTATTCACTATATTGCGGCGGGTCACCACGCAACAGAGCGTTACGGTGTGCAAGCGCTAGGCGCATGGCTGGCGAGTGAGTATGGCGTAGATCACCGCTTTGTGGATATTGATAACCCAGCATAAGGGAAGTTTCTTTAAGGCGCTGATCTGGTTGTTTATTTTAGGGCACCAGTTCGGGTGGTGTACCTGGTGCCTAATGAGAATTGGCGCGCCATTGATAAGTGGCGCGCGAGCAGCGTTGTGTCGGTACAGCTCGTGGTTTGAGCTAGTAGCGAGGTGGCTGAGGGGGTGTGCTCTCTGGTGTTTGGTCGTTGTCTTTCAGTCCAAAGTCCTCTGAAAGCGTGCCGCTTGTTCCCGCCGCATAGTCCCGAGGCATATCAATACGACTGTCCGTTTCAGCTGCCTGAGTCGCCTCAGTCATCAGTGGAGGTGTTGCATTACCTAGCTTCCACTGGGCAGCTTCGTTTGCCATTTGTTGCTCAAGCTGATCGGCTTCAAAGCGAATATTAGCCAAACGTTGATGCATGCCGGATAAATGGTCACCCATCCCTTTTTTTAGCTCTGCTATCTGATGTTCGCGTTCGAGCAGCGTTTGCTTAAGCGCGGCGCTATCGCGTGCGCTTTTGCTGAAGAGGCGATAACACACCAAACCCGCAATAAAACCGATAACGAGGCCAATTATTGCAAACGTGTATGGCAAGCTTGCTTCCACTGTGTTCTCCCTAAAGGTGATACATGCCACCTGTCGTATGGTGGGGTTAATAGAAAACCCAGCCCATTATAGTCGCGTGCCTGTCGGTTGGGTCAATCCACTCATGCGCTTAGTCGCTCAGCAGCGTATAATACGCCTCTTTTTGCTTAGGTATGCGATACCTTGCGTCTTTGCAATCGACGCATATGTTTAGTTTGGATATGCGCTGTGGGAGCGATTAGATGCCATCATTATCGACACATCAAGAGGCTGAACAAGCGCCTCGGCTTACACCGTTAGCGCGCTATCAAGAAGACTTGATGCGTGATGATTTTCAGCATGACCCTGCACAAGAGACAGCGGTAAAGCATCTGCAGCGTCTTTATGATGAGCTGCTGGCGGCTCCCGCGACGTTGCCTAAAGCCGTGGTTGCCCATAAGGGGCTAAAAGCGAAGATGGCAGGGTTGTTGGGGAAGAAAGCGAGCACTGAGCCAGCATTGCCCTCAGTGAAAGGGCTATATTTTTGGGGTGGTGTTGGGCGGGGTAAAACGTATCTCGTTGATACCTTCTATGAAGCACTTCCTTTCCCTGAGAAAATGCGCACCCACTTTCACCGTTTTATGCAGCGTGTGCACAATGAGCTGACGCACTATAGGGGCGAAAAAAACCCGCTAACCTTGATTGCCGGAAAATTTGCCACTGAAGCTCGGGTTATTTGCTTTGATGAGTTTTTTGTTAAAGATATTACCGATGCAATGATACTGGCGAATTTGTTAGAAGCGCTCTTTGAGCGCGGTGTGGTGCTGGTTGCCACATCAAATATAGTGCCTGACGACCTCTATAAAGATGGTCTGCAGCGTGCACGGTTTATGCCGGCTATAGAGCTGGTGAATCGGCACTGCGAGGTGGTCAATGTAGACTCTGGCGTTGACTATCGTTTACGCGCTCTCGAGCGCGCAGAAATCTTTCACGCGCCGCTTGATGAGGCAGCAGAGCAGGAGTTGGCGCGTAGCTTTAGAGAGATTTCAGGCCATGAGGGTGAAGAGGGCGCTCCGCTGGAGATTAATCACCGTGTGTTAACAACGCGGCGATTACACGACGATGTGGCATGGTTTGAGTTTGCTGAGCTATGTGATGGCCCGCGCAGCCAGAATGATTACATTGAGCTGGCGCGTGAATTCCATACGGTGTTGGTATCAAACGTCATCCAGATGAATGCGAAGACCGATGACCAAGCGCGTCGCTTCATTAATATGGTCGATGAGTTTTATGATCGCGGAGTCAAGCTACTGATGTCCGCCGAAGCGCCAGTAGAGTTGCTTTATAGCGATGGCAAGCTGACCTTTGAGTTTCAGCGGACGCTGTCGCGGCTGCAAGAAATGCAGTCTAGGGAGTACCTGGCGCTGCCCCATAAGCCATAGTGCCTGTGGTGAGTCGCTGATGGTGGGTGGCGCGGCGCTGAAAGCGACGGCGTCGGTAAAAAAGTAGCGGTGGCACTTAACTTGCCGGCAGGCTTGCTGTAGAATGCCGCCTCGCTACATGTTGTCGGTTTTTTCTGGCAACCAAAAAAAATAGGGACGGTGCTTCGCCGCTTAGCGGTGCAAGTTACCCAACACACTTAATCTGGTGATTTCATCCATGAAGACGTTCAGTGCTAAGCCGCAGTCCGTCCAGCGCGACTGGTATGTTGTCGACGCTACGGACAAAACGCTCGGTCGTCTGGCAACCGAGATTGCTCGCCGCCTGCGTGGCAAGCATAAGCCCGAATTTACACCTCACGTTGATACTGGCGATTACATCGTCGTTATCAATGCAGAGAAAGTCCATGTCACTGGTAACAAGGCGAAGGCTAAAACCTACTATCGCCACACCGGTTACCCGGGCGGTCTGCGCTCTATGACATTCGACAAAATGCTTGATCATGCCCCCGAGCGCATCATTGAGTCTGCCGTTAAAGGCATGTTGCCGAAAGGTCCTTTGGGTCGCGCCATGTACTCCAAGTTAAAAGTGTACGCCGGTGCCGAGCATCCGCATGCTGCCCAACAGCCGCTTGAACTGAACATCTGAGGAAATCTTCGCCATGACACAGCAGTATTACGGTACCGGGCGCCGCAAGACTTCCACCGCTCGCGTGTTTATGAAGCCGGGCTCTGGCAAAATTACTGTCAATAACCAAGACCTTGACCTGTACTTTGGTCGCGTTACTGGTCGTATGGTTGTTCGTCAGCCGCTTGAATTGACTGAAACGCTGAACCAGTTTGACGTATTCGTCACTGTTGCTGGCGGCGGCGGTTCCTCTCAAGCAGGCGCTATCCGTCACGGCATTACTCGTGCCCTGATGAACTACAACGAAGATCTGCGTCCTACGCTGCGCGCCGCTGGTTATGTAACCCGCGATGCCCGTCAAGTTGAGCGTAAGAAAGTCGGTCTGCGTAAAGCACGTCGTCGTCCGCAGTTCTCTAAGCGTTAATTCTACGCTATGCGGCAAAAACGCCCAGGTCAAAGACCTGGGCGTT
>SKHS01000139.1 GCA_007116835.1 Halomonas sp. | reverse complement strand
TCATCAATACGCTGCGCATCAGCCACCCAACCAGAGATCACATCGAACGCGGGGTAAAACCGCGAGCTATCCCGCCAGCGAGTCAGCAACGCCCGCGAAGATGCACGGGCATTAACAGAGGGAATCGCTAACTGGCGTGCCCAGTCAGGAATATCAGAAATACTCTCGCAATAGCCAGTAATCAGTAACCGCAACATTAGCTGACCGAAATTCAGAGGCGTTTCACCGCTCAGCTCTTCACGGCTGGCGGGGTAACCGACTTCGGCCTGTAGGACACGTACAAACGCAGGCACCAGGGCGTACTTTTCGGACTCAACTAAAGCTGCCGGATTCGCCTCTAACCCCAGCTCGTGGGTCACCGCCTCTTCTGCTAGATGAAACAGCAGCGTCGCTACATCTATTGACGCTGCCCCCACCACCACGGCTAGCATCGCAAGATCCAGCTCATCTTCACTCATAGAAGGCGTGACTAAACGCATTAACCCCTCAATACGTTTCCGACTGGCTAAAAACGCCTGCCGTTGAGCTAGATGCTCGCGCAGCACATGGCGCGTCAAGCCCAGCTCATTAAAGATCATCGAGACGCGATCCGCGTAGAAGCGGCCAGAGTACAGCTTGATATCCAGCAGCCAGTCCTCTTCTGGGGCTGGCTCGGCGTAGGGAAAGTAGAGCAGCGTGGGCATTTCCGGCTCTTCCAGCTCCAGGCGTAGCTTCACGCCAAGGGTGGACTCCCCCGCCATGTTGATCACCTGAACGCCTTCCAACGCGAGCTCGCTGAGCGAATCCGCAAAGTGGCCAGGAGCGTCGTACCAGAAGACGATGCGATGATGATCAGTGAAGAAGGCATGTTGTAGGCCCTGCTGGAGTTGTTCGAGCTGCATCTAGCCTCCTTGCCAAATAAACATAAAACTTGCTGCCAGTCAGACTGCCATCTCATGGATAGCGACGTGTACTTAGGCTCTAAAAACCTAGGTTTTAAAATGTTATCACGTTCAGGTCAGTAAAGACGGCAGCGCTGCCTAGCCACTCACTGCTCTGCCCCTGGGAAAGATACATCAGTCATTTTTTATCAGGTTCAGCATATTGGCCGGCGCGATAAAAACGTCCTTTTTACCGACTTTGTATTTTTTCAGCAGATGATACTTATCTGACAGCGCTAACAAGTCGGTTCGTGCGGTCTGATAAGCAATCCCATGGGAATTCTGATGGGATTTGATGGTGTACTCCATTCCAGGGTTATCTAACGCATTTTTTAACAGCCCCAGCTGCCGATGGTTGAGTAGGCCATTGAGCTTTGATTTCTTGAGGATTTTTTCCGCCTCTCTGTACTCTCCTGCTTTGTCATTGAGATAGCGATGCAGGTCAGCAATCGATTTTTTAATTACTTCAAGCTGATGAATAATGAAATATGTAACGTCATTGCCATCCGTTTCTGTATGCAGATAAGCCGCCATGTATTGTGCGGGTGCCTGCTTCAGCACCCGCGAGATAGAGATATACTCCATCAGCCAATACCCCTCCTTGGCCATCACCCAATAGAAAAGCGCCCGAGCCGTTCTGCCATTGCCATCCACAAAGGGGTGGTCATACCCAATCATAAAGTGGACAACGATGGCCTTGATAACAGGCGGTATAAAGCTAGCCTCGCTCTCATTTTCCGCATTGACGAAGTCGCATAGCTGCTGAATACGGTCATCAAGCTCTTGATAGGATGGCGGCGTATGTAGCAGCTTGTCATCGAGTGAGTACACCCTTATGTCTTCATCTGGCCCTCGAAAAACACCCGCTTTATCAGCGTCTTCTATAGGTAACGTATCTTCAGTCACAATCTTATGCAATTCGCATATCATTGACTTCGTGAGTGTTTCTTCCTTGTACTCACGAATAAAACGCATAGCGTTATAATTGTTAAGAATCATTTCTTCAGAATGATCTTTGGGTTTTCTTCCCGAACGTAGCATGTCCTTGGCCACCTGACGGGTGGTTGAAGCCCCTTCCAGTTGGCTGGAATTAATAGCTTCTTCAATCAGCGAGTTGATCAGGTAGGTTTGCTTTGTTTGCGGATCTGAGATTTTACTGTCTGCCTTGATCGCCCCCGTCGCGTTCTCACTGATCCAGAGAATGTCACGCATCACGGTATCCGGTATGCAAAACCGAAAGGGAGCCCCCTGCTTATCCTTAAAAGGTAGGTCTCTGGAAATTTTCTCTCGCGCGTTGCGCATGGCCAGCCAGTAAAGCTCGGCATCATAACCTTCAGGCATGGCCAGATGCCTAAGCTTGTCCCAGTGTAGGTAACGGCCTTTACTGTCCGTCGGCCCAACCGCCTGACCAAAGAGCAACGCCATTTTAGCGACATCGCCACTTTCGAGCAGCTCAAGAAGCTTTTCCTGGGACGGTGGAGAGACAGGCACCTTCATCACATAGCTCCAACTACTAATTTATTGGATATTAGTATATGGACCACAATAGGAACTTGCTACTTATTATTTTTCTCTTCACGGCTGCCGTTCAATTTCTAGCGCTGATTCATCCCCACAGTGAATGAAAAAGCACCCTTTGGCCGTGCGCGAGGATGAGAGCTTAAACCAGCCACGGCCAGATTTCTCATCGCCCTCATCATTGCCCGACCAGCTGAAATCGATACGCTTACCGTCTTCTGAATGACGGTAGTCGAGCTGACCTTCAACAGCGCCGAAGATAAAATAGCCAAGGCCATTCTCATCGAACCGGAAGTGCCCAGGCTCTATCAAATCGACAAAGTCCTGATCCCAGGTTTCCATCCAGGTGATGCGCCAACGGCCGACGGGGGTGATCATGACTGCTCCTAACATTGCGCGTTACTGGTTGATTTCATCTGCGAAGATATCACGCTCAATAGCATCCTCAATCGCAGCATCCAGGCGTATAAGCAACGCCTCAAACGACTCACCAGACCGCCTAGCTAACATTGCAAGACAATTAGCTTCATCACTTGCAGAAGCAGCGCAGCACACCGGCCCAATTCTACCGATGGTGATTTCACCCTCGTTATCAATCAGCTCTTCGATATTTTTAAGCTTCATCAATACGGTACCCTTTAATTGTTGGCCACAAGCCCGAGCCTTTCCAGAACCGGTTGAAGATCATAAGCGTTAGGAAGCGTTCGAATAATTGAAAACTGCCGTTCCTCGGCCCTTTTTTGGCCCAGCAACTCATTTAGCGTTGGATTCACTACTTTTTTATAAAACTCTTTCCCATGAACGTGAACCTTCAACTTTTCATCGATTGGTTTCTGCACAACGTCACTCAACCGATCCATATAACGCGCCCAAATATCCTCTGGCTTCAGAAATTGATGCCACTCATGAAGAATTTTCTTTATTTCGTCGTCATCTTCGGCAATATCAACTGCCAGCAGTTTTTCCTTAAAGCCAAGCGAGCGAAGCCCTTCCCACAAAGGGTTAACAACCGACCAAAGCACACCATGCCTAACCCACCGATCCAGATCCTCCAGAATTTTATCCTGCAACGCCTCCTGCCCACCGGGAATCTTTGCCTTTTGCTTAGGGGGAAGTGCCGCCCACAGCTCCGAAGGAACAATCAGATAGTTTTCAAGGCAGTATCTCGGCAGTACAGCGAGGTTTCGCAGCTCGGCTTCAAGCTCCTCGTTTTTTTCGTCGGCCCATTCATCGCGGTCAACCACACCGGCCCAAGTGGGTTCTCGGCGAACCATTTCAAGTACGGCGGACTTCTTTCCAGCCTCCGCTAGCACCCAGTCACGACTCCACCTTGGCGCCAGTTTCGTCAGCATCAGCTCGAATGCTTCCACATCATCGCTTCCTTCGACCACCAATACCTGCCTGCCGCTATTACCAATCTTTTGCTCTTTAATCTCGCGGATCTTTTTTTCGATTCCCTTCATGACTCACCCCGTCCGGTTTTGAGTTCAACGCGGGTGCCTGAGGTTTCGTACCGTCGCCAAATATCCACAGAGTGCGACGTGATAATTAGCTGAGCGTCAAGCTCTCGGGCCGTTCGCTCCAGCACATCCAGTAGCGGATCAACCAATGAAGGGTGAAGGTACAAGTCCGGCTCATCGATCAACACAACGCCACCGGGCTGCAGCCAGCGAAGCATCAAGAAAAGCAGAATCAAGACTTGATGCTCACCGGCACTTAGCTCATCGATACCATGATGCACACTCCGTTCGCCCTTAATTCGCACTCTTAAACGGCCCTCGCCAGGCTTAATATCGGGGTCGATTTCCTTACCTACCAAAAACTGGTTAAGACCACGAATCACTTCGTGGTACTTATGCAATTGGGTAGTTTTTAGGTTGATCAGTGAAGCCTCAAGCTGGCCTTTCCAGTCATCCGTTACCACATACTTGGTCAACCAGCGCTGAGACATAACATCGGGTAGTGGCTCAGCAATATTTCGCTTGGGCGCCACCCAACGCCGTTCCTCCGCATCCAGATACATCATGTTAGGGGCCGCAAGCTTTTCCGATGACAGAATGAGTTTTTTACGCTTTTGCGACCATTCATCAATCCAGGGCTCTTTAGGTAGATACAGCGACCTTTTAGGCTGCCCCGGCCTGCCCGAACGCTCTACCGCCTCACCCAGCCAAACAACATCCGGCGTTTGAGCTTGTAATTGCTCACACCACGACATAGACCCAAACATAAGGCCCACCTTGGTATCGGGTGTACCGGTTATATCTTCCAGGCCATCGAATATAAGCGCCATGCCACCCCAGCGCTGGAG
>SKHS01000127.1 GCA_007116835.1 Halomonas sp. | reverse complement strand
TGATCATGTCATTATTGATGAATATCAGGATATTAATACTGCTCAGCAGCGGTTGCTCGCCGTGCTGGCGGGCTCCAATGCTAATGTGATGGCGGTTGGTGATGCCAATCAGTGCATCTACGAATGGCGTGGCGCGCGCCCTGATACCATGCTAGAGAACTTTACCGCCACGTTTGGCAGTGCCACGGACTACCCGCTTTCCATAACGTTTCGCCATGGCCACGCGCTAGCGCTAACCGCTAACCATGCCATTATGGCTAACCAGCGCCGACCAGATCAGCTCTGTTTAGCGGATGCCAATAACCCTGAGACCCGTATCTCTGTTGGTCAAGGCAGCCGACTGCTGCTCGATGCTTTAGTGGATTGGCAAGCTCAGGGGCGTGCGCTGAGCGATGCCTGCTTACTGGTTCGCAGCTGGGCGCTTTCGGTACCTTTTCAGCTGGCGCTGTTGCAGGCGGGTATTCCGTTTCGTCTTCAACGAGAAGATCGTTTTGTTTTTCGACTACCCCTAGTGCAGGCATTAGCGGGCTATTTGAAACTGTCTCGCCGCCCAGCGCTGTTGCGTGATCCCGAGCAACTGTTGCTGCTTCTGTCGCAGCCAACCCCATTTGTCGCTCGCGAGGGGCTTCAGCGGTTAGCCTATCAGCTGGCCAGCACCCAGCGCTGGCCAGAGCGTCACGAGCCGGTGCTCACTGCTTTAAAGCCACTGCAGCGGCGGACACTTAAAAAACGCTGGGCACTGCTATGCGAGCTACCCAAGCTGAGCGCCTGGCCACCTGCAAAGTTGCTGAGCCATGTGGTGGAGGCGATTGACGCGGAAAAAACCCTAAAACGAGCTGCCGCAAGACGTGACAAGGGCGAAGAGGACGTTCGCCTGCTGGATGTGCTGATTGAGCAGGCCGATAGCGTGAAAGATCCAGACGCATTTATCGAGCTGCTGGAGCGTCCAGTAGAAAATCAAGCGGGCGGCGTTCTGATTAGCACGGTGCACGGAGCCAAAGGCTTAGAATGGCCGTTGGTCGCCGTCGCCGGGGTAAACGAAGAGGATTTTCCGCACTACAGTCGTGACAACCCGCTTAATGATGAGCGGCTAGAAGAAGAGCGGCGGCTTTATTATGTCGCGATTACGCGCGCCCAGGAGCAGCTGCTGGTATTGCATGATGGTGGAGCGCATCGGCCGAGTCGCTTTATTGCCGAAAGCGCCTGGCAGGACAGCCTGCGTATGGCGTCGTGTCTGTCGCGTCAAGATCCTCCCGAAACGGCCGTGCACGTCACATCGCCTAGTTTGGTGAGACGCTATTTGGAGCGATTAGGGCGCACAGATATCGAGCTGGCTGCGCCACAGGCCAATGAAGCGATGGCAAGCTACCAAGCGGATACTCATTTTTACCCAGGGCAACGTTTGAGGCATGCCGTGTTTGGAGAGGGAGAGGTGGCGTCGGTGGAAGGCAACCCCTCTGATCCGGTCATCGATGTGCGCTTTGCACAGGCCGGTCGGCGCAGGTTGATTGCCCGGCGAGCGCCTATTGAACGCTTAGAACCACCAGCGCAGCCAGCGTAACTGGCCGCGCAGTATGGCTATTTAGCGGTAGCGGTGCTGCTTACATATTGGGATAGTTAGGTCCGCCGCCGCCTTCTGGCGCTACCCAGGTAATGTTTTGCGCTGGGTCCTTAATATCGCAGGTTTTGCAGTGCACGCAGTTCTGGAAGTTGATCTGGAAGCGCGGCTTGCCTTGATCATCTTCCACCACCTCATAAACCCCAGCAGGACAGTAGCGTTGGGCCGGTTCTGCATAGGTCGGCAGGTTGTCACGAATCGGCAGCTCTGGGTCTGCTAAGCGCAGATGACAGGGCTGGTCTTCTTCATGGTTGGTGTTGGACAAGAAGACAGAGGTCGACTTATCAAACGACAGCTTGCCATCGGGCTTCGGATAAGTGATTTTTTCAAACTCGGCCGCAGGTTTTAGCGCGCCGTGATCGGTGGTAGTGTCGTGAACATTGGGTAGCTTATTGCCCAGTAGCTGGTTGGCGAAGTTATAAGCGCCGCCGCCCACCGTGCCATATTTGTGAATTGCAGGGCCAAAGCTTGCGCTCTCTTTCAACTCTTCATAAGCCCAGCTGGCTTCCCACTTCTCAGTAAAGCTTGCAAGCTCCTGAGCACCCTCATCGCCACCCTTAATAGCTTCGAAGACGCTCTCAGCTGCCACCATGCCGGATTTCATTGCTGTATGCAGGCCCTTGATTTTGGCAAAGTTCAGCGTGCCTGCATCGCAGCCAATGAGCAGGCCACCTGGGAAGGTCATTTTCGGTAGGCAATTAAAACCGCCTTTCGTAATGGCGCGTGCACCATAGGCAACCCGCTTGCCGCCTTCTAAATACTGGCTAAGCACCGGGTGATGCTTCATACGCTGGAATTCGTCAAAAGGCGACAACCAGGGGTTCTTATAGCCAAGGTCCATAATAAGACCGACAACAACCTGCTGGTTTTCCGCGTGATAAAGGAACCAGCCGCCGTGAGTGTCTTTTTCAAGCGGCCAGCCCGAGCCATGAAGTACAAGCCCTGGTTCATGCTTGTCAGCGGGCACATCCCATAGCTCTTTTAAGCCAATTCCGTAGTGCTGCGGGTCGCGGCCAGCATCTAGCGAGAACTCTTTGATTAGCCGTTTGCCCAGGTGACCACGAGCGCCTTCGGCAAACAGTGTGTATTTGGCGCGTAGCTCCATACCTGGCATATGGCCATCTTTGGGAGTGCCGTCTGCGCCAACGCCCATGTCGCCAATCAAGATGCCACGAACTGCATCATCTTCGATAATCACTTCCTGGGCTGCAAAGCCCGGGAATATCTCCACCCCCAGAGCTTCTGCCTGCTCAGCCAGCCAGCGAGATAAGTTACCCGCACTAATCACATAGCGGGTAAGGTCGCCGCCGGTGTTATGCATGCTTTTTGGCACTAAGGCGTTAGGGATTTTTTGTGCTTTCTGTGCGTCTTTTAACAGATAAACATCATCACGAACGGCAGGTGTGTTGAGCGGTGCGCCGCGCTCTTCCCAGTCGGGAAACAGCTCAGCCAGTGCGCGGGGCTCAAACACCGCGCCGGAAAGAATATGGGCACCAACTTCGGAGCCTTTTTCGACCACACAAACCGTTAGCTCTTGTTCCGCTTGGGTTGCTTGTTGCATCAAGCGGCAAGCAGCAGCCAGACCCGACGGGCCAGCCCCGACAATCACTACATCGAAGTCCATGACATCGCGTTCAACATTTTCCACCTGGTTTCTCCTTACGCTCATAAGTGCGATCGTTTACAAAAACTAGTCCATGCCTGCAGGGTGGGAACTAGCTTATAAACAGATGGCCTTAATTTAAAACGGTCGTTTGCTTCTGGTTATGCTCCATGATAGGCATAATACCCTTGTCAGGTCACCCCTACGATGGCAAAAGCACCATTTATCCGCGCCGTATAGGCGGGTGCTACGACCAAGGCCGTAGTTAAAGGGTGTTGTCGCTAGTCACTAGGTTGTGGCAGATTGATAGGGTTTTTCATTTACAGACCTATCAAACGCTTGCATGAATTTTTGAAGGCGTCGTTTTAGAGTTGCGTCGCCCCCTATTTTAAGCGGCATCAGTTGGTACGATGCAGTGACAAGCTAACGGCTTTCATCACAAGCCAAGCGAGGAATCTATGAAAGTACTCGTCGCGGTTAAACGCGTCATCGACTATAACGTCAAAATCCGCGTGAAAGCGGACAACTCTGACGTTGACCTTACCAACGTCAAAATGGCGATGAACCCCTTCTGCGAAATTGCCGTAGAAGAAGCGGTACGCCTCAAAGAGAAGGGTGTAGCGACCGAAGTTGTGGCCGTGACGGTTGGCCCTAAAGCGGCTCAAGAGCAGCTACGTACTTCTTTAGCGTTGGGTGCAGACCGCGCCATTCATATTGAAACCGACGAGCGGGTTGAGTCGCTTGCGGTAGCCAAACTGCTTGCTAAAGTCGTTGACGAAGAGCAGCCCGGTTTAGTGATTCTCGGTAAGCAGGCAATCGATACCGACAATAACCAAACGGGGCAGATGCTGGCCGCGCTAACTAACCTTCCCCAAGGCACCTTTGCGTCTGAAGTGGCCGTGGATGGTGACAAAGTTAACGTCACCCGGGAAATTGACGGTGGCTTGCAAACCGTGGCGCTTTCCCTGCCGGCAATCGTTACCACCGATCTGCGTTTGAACGAGCCGCGCTACGCTAAGTTGCCAGACATTATGAAGGCTAAGAAGAAGCCGCTGGATGTCAAAACCCCCGCTGATTACGGTGTTGAGGTGGCCTCCAAGGTTAGTCTGCTTAAGGTAGAGTCTCCGGCTGAGCGCAAAGGCGGTGTCAAAGTTGCCTCGGTAGATGAATTGATCGACAAACTGAAAAACGAAGCCAAAGTGCTTTAATAGGAGCTGATCTCATGAGCATTCTGGTACTTGCCGACCTTCATGAAGGTCAGTTGGCGGGCGCAACCGCCCATGTGGTTGCGGCAGCCAAAGCAATTGGTGGTGATATTGACGTGTTGGTAGCTGGTGAAGGCGTTCAAGCTGCCGCCGAAGCGGCCGCCAAGCTTGAAGGCGTCAGTAAAGTTCGCGTTGCCGATAACGCTGTTTATGCCCATCAGCTGGCTGAGCCCATGGGCGCGCTGCTGGTAGAGCTGGCTGGCGACTACAGCCATGTTTTGGCGAGCGCCTCTACGACGGGTAAAAACGTACTGCCGCGCTTGGCAGCGTTAAAAGATGTTAGCCAGCTT
>SKHS01000148.1 GCA_007116835.1 Halomonas sp. | reverse complement strand
CACCACTGATAGGGCGCTCTACCTTAATCACGTCGGCCCCCATGTCCGCGAGCATCTGCCCGCACCACGGGCCAGCCAGTACGCGGGAAATGTCGAGTACCTTAATGCCTGCAAGTGGTTTGGTTGCTGTGCTCATCGGGTGCCTCGTTTGCCGTTAGAAAAACGCCTGAATACCGGTTTGGGCGCGACCAAGAATCAAGGCATGGACATCATGTGTGCCTTCGTAGGTGTTTACTGATTCCAGGTTCACCATATGGCGAATAACGCCATACTCGTCGGAAACGCCGTTACCTCCGTGCATATCCCGTGCGACGCGAGCGATATCCAATGCTTTGCCGCAGTTGTTGCGTTTAATCAGCGAGATCATTTCAGGCGCCCAGTTGCCGCTGTCCATCAGGCGGCCTACCTGCAAGGCGGCTTGCAGGCCCAAGGTGATCTCGGTTTGCATATCCGCGAGCTTTTTCTGGATTAGCTGATTGGAGGCTAATGGGCGGCCAAACTGTTTGCGGTCCAGAGTGTACTGGCGAGCGGCATGCCAACAGAACTCAGCGGTTCCCATCACGCCCCAGGAAATCCCGTAACGGGCTTTATTCAAGCAGCCGAAGGGGCCTTTTAAGCCGCTAACGTTAGGCAATAAGTTTTCGTCAGGAACAAAGGCGTTATCCAGTACGATTTCACCGGTAATAGAGGCGCGCAGTGACACTTTGCCTTCAATTTTGGGTGTGCTGAAGCCGTCGGTGCCGCGCTCAACAATAAAGCCTTTAATTTGGTTGTCGTGGGCAGTAGACTTTGCCCACACCACTGCAATATCAGCAATCGGGCTGTTGGTAATCCACATTTTAGCGCCGGTTAAGCGATAGCCGCCGTCAACTTTTTCTGCCCGGGTGATCATGGAGCCGGGGTCTGAACCATGGTCTGGTTCGGTTAGACCAAAGCAGCCGACCATTTCACCGCTGGCAAGCTTAGGCAGATATTTGTGCTTCTGCTCTTCAGAGCCATAGGCTTCAATGGGGTACATCACGAGCGATGACTGCACGCTCATGGCCGAACGGTAGCCAGAATCGACGCGCTCTACTTCTCGGGCAATCAAACCGTAGGCCACATGGTTAACGCCTGCACCGCCGTACTCTGGGGAGACGGTCGCACCCAATAAACCAAGCTCGCCCATCTCATTCATAATCTGACGGTCAAAGCGCTCCTCGCGAAAAGCACTCAGTACACGTGGCTGCAGATTTTCCTGGCAGTAGTCGTGGGCGGCATCGCGAATTTGGCGCTCTTCGTCGGTAAGCTGGTGCTCAAGGTGTAGCGGGTCATCCCAGTTGAAGCGTGTCATGGTGTGAACTCCTAAGGCATTATCATAGTGAGTTCAATGTATCGTCGTTATTATAAAATTTCTACATTTTTTTAAAACGACAAATTTATTTAATGCCTCGTGCTGTTAGCACGCGGGTAATGATTGGCACTGGGGTCATTAAGTGGTCGCGCATCAGGTTAGCCGCTTGTTCTGTGTCACGGGCCAAGATGACGTCGACTAGGGCAGTATGCTCTTGGCGTTTGGTTTCCAGCGCTTGGGGAGACATCACGGTTTCCTGCAGCCACAGGTGGCGATAGCGCTCAACCTGATTAAACAGCGTATCGCGCATTTGTAGTAGGTGGGGCGAGTTGCAGCCGCTGGCAATGGCGGTATGAAACGCTTTATGACGTGAGTCCCAGCCATCAAGCAGCTCATCAGGTGAACTCACTTCAGTCACTTTGGAAAGCCTGTGAGCAGTCGCTAACACGTTAGCTTCCCAGTCGTCGTCGCCGCGCTCGATGGCTAAGCGCAAAATCAGGCCCTCTAACTGTGCGCGGGCGTCGTAGATATCGTTGAGTTCCGCCAGTGACATCGGCGCAACACGATAGCCTCGCTGGCTAATCGCAATCACTAAGCGGTCGGCGACTAGTTGGGAAAGCGCTTCTCGGAGTGGGCCGGTGCTGACGCCGTAATACTCCTTGAGACGGCTCATCAATAGCTTCTCTTCCGGCGCATAGCGGCCGCGAATAATGTCGTGCTTTAGCGCACCATAAGCGCTGATAGCGAGGTTTGGGCGCGGCGCATCGTGCTCCATGGTATCTCCCTAGTCGAGTGTACCGGGTCAGTATGTTAGACCAATGTAGGGACGTGGCGATCAACGTCGATTAGCGGCTATTATCAATAAATTTTGAAAATTTGGCACAGGTAACGTCATTCATGTGGGATTTCATCATTGTTGGTGGCGGTATTTTGGGGTTTTCGACCGCTATGCAGCTGCAAAAAGCGTATCCAGAGAAACGCATACTGGTGCTCGAAAAAGAGTCTGGCCCCGCTCAGCACCAAACGGGTCACAATAGTGGGGTTATTCATGCCGGGGTGTATTACACACCGGGTAGCCTGAAGGCCAAGTTTTGTCTTGAGGGCAACCGCGCAACCCGTGAATTTTGCGATCAGCACAACGTAACGTACGACATCTGCGGCAAGCTGTTAGTGGCTACTAATGCCGTTGAGAAACAGCGTATGGAAGCGCTATGGGAGCGAACCGCTGCCAATGGTTTGGAGCGAGAGTGGTTAGAGGCTAACGCGCTAAAAGAGCGCGAACCCAATATCACGGGGGTGGCGGGTATTTTTGTACCTTCTAGTGGCATCGTCAATTATGCTGAGGTTACCCAAGCGATGGCCGCTGAGTTCGAGCGTTTAGGGGGGCAGATTCACTATGACAATTGCGTCACAAACCTTGATGAGCGCACCAACGATGTCGTGGTGACTACCCAACACGATACGTTCACCAGCCGTTACTTGGTGTCTTGTTCAGGGCTGATGGCCGACCGAGTGATCCGCATGCTGGGGAAAGACCCTGGTTTTACGATTTGTCCGTTTCGCGGCGAATATTACTTGCTGCCAGAGCGCCATAACCGAATTGTTAATCATCTAATTTATCCTATTCCGGATCCTACCATGCCGTTTTTGGGCGTACACCTGACGCGCATGATTGATGGCACGGTGACGGTTGGCCCCAATGCGGTGCTGGCGTTGAAGCGCGAAGGCTACCGTAAACAGGATATGTCGCTGACCGACATGGGTCAGATGTTCACCCATCCGGGCATCTTGAAAGTGTTAGGCAAGCACCTGAAGCCTGGGTTGCTTGAGATGAAAAACTCGCTCTACAAACGCGGTTATTTGTCTTTAGTGCGCAAGTATTGCCCCAGCCTAACGGCAGAAGACTTAACACCTTATCCTGCGGGGGTGCGGGCTCAGGCGGTGTCGAATGATGGCAAACTGGTGGATGATTTTCTATTTGTTAATACGCGGCGCACCGTAAACGTAGGCAATGCGCCTTCTCCTGCGGCAACGTCGGCGTTACCGATAGGGGCGCATATTGTGGAGCAAGTAAAAGCGCTGGTAGGTGAGTAGCGTTGTATTAGCATCTCACGCTAAAGCCGTGCTAACTTCTTTGCACCGCTTCTACTTGCCGTTTACGGTAACCAGAGGCTGGGGGGCTTCACACCCCCTTTATCGTCAACCCTACCCAATAAGTCCAAAAAGGACGTAGGAAACGCTCATGCGAACTCTAAAATATACAGTGGCAGCATCCATGTTGGCCGTCGCACTGCCTGCCAGTGCGCAGCAGCTCTCTATTGCGACTGGTGGTACCGGCGGGGTTTATTACCCGATCGGCGGTGGCTTTGCTGAAATGATTAACAACCATATCGAAGGTGCTCAGGCAACCGCTGAAGTTACCGGTGCCTCTGTCGAAAATATGGGTCTGATTATGCGTGGCGATGCTGATTTGGCGCTTGCGCTCGCAGATACCGTTTATCAGGCTTATAACGGCAGCGGTGACTTTGAAAGCCGCCAGATTGAAAATACCCGTGCGCTGGCGTCTGTTTACCCTAATGCGGTACAACTAGTGACGCTGGCTGACTCAGATATCCATACTATTGCAGACCTGGCCGGTAAGCGCGTTTCTGTTGGTGCGCCAGGCAGTGGCACCGAGCTAAATGCCCGTGCTGTGCTGGAAGCCAATGGCATTAGCTACGAAGACTTTACGCCTCAGCGCCTCAACTTTAATGAAACGGCGGATGCCATTCGTGATGGTGATATCGATGCCGGTTTCTGGAGCGTTGGGCCACCTACCAGCTCCATTCTTAACCTTGCGGCTACCCGTGATATTCGTTTAATCGGTCTTTCTGACGAAGAAGTTGCTAACGCCCAGGAAGCGGAGGCGGTGTTCGCACCCTACGAGCTGGCAGCGGGTATGTATGACGGTATGGAAGAAGCGGTGCAAACCATCGGTATTCCCAACGTGTTGGTGGTGAATGCTGATATGGACGAAGAGCTTGCTTACCAACTGACACAACTGCTGTTTGAAAACACTGACGAGTTGATTGCTGTTCACCCAGCTGCCAACGACACCACTATTGAGTTCACGATGAACTCTACGCCAGTGCCACTGCACCCGGGTGCTATCCGCTACTTTGAAGAAGTAGGCGCTGATATTCCGGATCGTCTGCGTCCTTAACGGTTAAAAGGATCTCGTTTAAAGATACTGACTGCCATAAGGACACAGCCATGCAGTGGCAACAACGACTGATGGCGCTACTTGTTGCATGTCTACCGCTCGCCGAAGTGGGGGCTTCCCCCGCTTCGGCGATTGCGTCTATGCGCTTAGTCGTGGTGAATGAACAAGGCGCTACCCTTGTGGATCAAGCAGTGCCGGATGGCGGCCGCTGGTGCCTGCAGTGGCATCATTCCGTTGAGCACTTTACGGTACTCGATTGCTATCGCAATGCCACAGGGGTGATGGAGCTAGAGCGTAGCCATCAGCCCGACTTTGCCGCAGGGCTTGGCCATATCTTTGGCCGTGGGGTGCAGGTGTCAGACGGTGAGGGCGGTT
>SKHS01000134.1 GCA_007116835.1 Halomonas sp. | reverse complement strand
CGGCAGAAGCACATGGCACTACTGTGAAATGGCTGCAAGCCGCATAAGAATGCAATCTAACCCATAGAGCATTTTATCTTAATTTGATGCATTAGTGGTCTTGATGGTGGGGTCCACAATATTCCCTTCAGGAGGACAACGAACTCTTCACCGCCATACCGGCCAATAATGTCAGATAGACGCAGGCGGGTTTTAAGGAGTCTTGCCAGGGTGATGATGACTTGATCACCGGCCAGGTGGCCATGGGTATCGTTGACCATTTTGAAGTGGTCGATATCGAGCATCGCCATAGCGTGTTGGCTGCCGTCTCGGTGAGCCTGTGCAAGGGTTTTGCTGATTAAGTCAGTGGTGGTGCTATGGTTATAAAGCCCCGTCATGCTGTCTTGGGTCATCAGGGAGCGTAAGAGATGCAAACGTTCTGCGCGCAGACTTACCGCAGACACCAGTTCATGGGGGGTGACGGGCTTGGTAATGAAAGCTTCTACCCCTGCTGTCATGGCAGAGAGCTGCTTTTGGCTGTCGGTTTCGCTGGAAAGATAAATGATGGGTAGGCCGATGTGCGCGGTTTGTTGACGAATAATAGTGGCCAGCTCCTCCCCTGAGCAAACAGGCATGTACATATCGATGAGCAGCAGGTCGGGGTTAAAGCGCTCTAAGGCATTCAGCGCTTCTTCTGGGTGGTTAACCTGGTGAACGGTCATGCCCGCCTCCTCCAGTACCAAGGCATGGTACGTCGCGGCATCTGGATCATCATCAATGACCAAAACACGCAGAGGCTCTTCGTCCAGCGGAGTGGTTAGCTCATCGATGGCCAGCATCAAATCTAGCGGCTTAATCGGTTTGGTAAAGTAGCCATTGCAGCCAGCTCGTACGGCACTTAAGCGCGAATAAAAATCGCCATGCGCGGATAGAACGATAGACGGAAGTCGTTCATCGGTTAGCTTATTCAGGCTTGCCAGCGTTTCAGTGCCTGCGGTGTTGCCCTGGGGGAATTGCACATCCATGATGATGGCATCAGGCCTGCGGGTTATTACCGCATTAAAAAATGACGCTGTATCCTCAAAGTGCACCACTTCATGGCCGAAACAGCGCAGGTGGTGAAGTAATTGACTCACTTGGTCCGGCTCATCGTCGCATAGATAGATAAGCCGCTGACGTTTGCTACGTGCCAAGGGGGTGCCTGAAAACTCGACGCTATTGAGTGATGATAACGCCTGTTGCTGGCCTCGCTGAGATTGTAGGTGCTGGGTTTCTTCGCTGAGCTGCTGAAAAGCTTGTTGAATTAAGCTTTCTGTATGGGCAGGCGTTGAGGATGCATTGAGCGCCTCTTCCGCCTGGTCTGCCAGCATGGCGATTCGCTCAAAACCTAATGAGCGCCCGGTGCCTTTTAAACCATGAAAAAAACGATGAAGCTCTGGTGCCAAGCGTGCCTTGTCTGTCGCCGACAGACGGCTTTGCTGCCACTGCGCAACTGCTTGCTGCAAGCGTGAGGGGAGTTGCTCAATGAAACGTTGGCGCAGTTGGTTCAGCTTTTCGTGCAACGTCTGGGCAGATGGTGACATCAGGCTACCTGTTCATGTGAGCGAGTGATGCATGGTAGAGCGGCAAACATGCGTTCAATCGTGGAGCGCTTGAGTCACGGCCTTGCTTAGCGTGGACGCTAGCTCCGCATCCTTTTGTAGGCAGGCGCTCAAACCGAGGGTTTGCGTTAATCTTGTATCAGGCGTGTCGCCAGTTAGCAAAATAAAAGGCAGTGTAACACCCTGTTCACGCAGCATTTCCAGCAGCTCAATGCCGTTAATAAGTGGCATGTGCATGTCGCTGACAATAAGCGCGATATCCTTCGCGCTATCTAGCTGCTGGGTTGCGTCCATGGCATCAGTGGCCATAATCGCTGTGTAGCCTTGAAACTCTAACAGGGCTGCTGTCATTTCACAGGCGAGTGGGTCGTCGTCTACGACCAGTATTTTCATGGTTAATCTCCGTGAATAGAGCGCTTACCCTAATAAGGCTTTCAGCGTGTCAACAAGGTTATTCTGATCAAAGCTACCTTTGACAATATAAGCATCGGCACCTACCTCAATGCCGCGCCGGCGATCAGCCTCTTTCTCTCGTGATGTAATAATGATAATTGGTTTATAACGATAGTGCTCATTTTCGCGCAGACTGGCAGTAAGCGCAAAGCCATCCATGACGGGCATTTCAACGTCCGTCAGCACGGCATCAAACGAGTCAGCGAGCGCTTTATTGAGACCATCGCGGCCATTTTCTGCCAGGGTCACCTGATATCCCCAGGCCTCCAGTACATCTTTTTCAATTTCTCGGGTATTCAGTGAATCATCTACCACGAGTATGCGATGTGCTGTTGGCAGCTGTGCGGACGTTTGCTTAACCAGCGGCGCATAGCGGCGTGAGTACTCAAGCAACGTGGGCACATGCAGCAGGCTGACCAGCATATTGCGCCCCAGGGTAACCATGCCGGACACCATCGGCAAATGGCGTAAGTGGGCAGGCAGTGGCTTGATCACCATGTCGCGTTCATCTACCAGGGCATCAATCACTAATGCTAGCTTTTGATGTCGCTGATGGACGACAAGTAACAGTAAACTGCCTTGGCTTAAGTGTGAGGAGGGCAGCCCGACTAATTCCGCGAGTGACACGACCGGTACAAATTCATTACGCAAGATAAGCGTTTTTTGTCCCGCCGCGTCAATAAAGTTATCTGAGGGATGTTCGACAAGTTCAGAGACGTAAGGAGCCGTCACGCCCAGTGTGACACCGCCCACACTAACCAATAATACCCGCATCATGGCCAGCGATAACGGCAGTCGCAAGGTAAAGCGGGTGCCTTTGCCTGCCTGACTGGTTAAACGTAAGTCACCGTTTAGCTCATCAATGACCGTACGTTTGACCACATCCATGCCCACGCCTCGGCCTGAAAAGTCGGTAATCAAAGGCTTTGTCGAGAAGCCGGGTAGGAAAATCAGCTCTAAGGTTTCCTGCTCTGTGAGGGTTAGCAGCTGCTCTTCGCTAAGGAGCTGCTTTGTGAGCGCCTTTTGTCGTACGGTTGTTAAGCAAATACCCGCGCCGTCGTCGCGCATCTCAATCACCACGGAGCTGCCGTCTTGCCATGCCTCCAGCGATAGCTGACCCTGGGCAGGTTTGCCCGCTGCCTGGCGTTCGCCGGGTGTTTCCAAGCCGTGATCTAATGCGTTGCGCAGCAGGTGAATTAACGGGTTCGACAGGCAGTCTATCATCTGTCGGTCAAGCTCAATTTCGCTGCCCCGAACGCGGCAGGTAACCTGTTTTCCCAGAGAGTGGGCCAAGTCTCTGGTCATTTGTGCTAAGGGGTCAAAGACAACGCTCAGCGGTAGCATGCGCATCTGCAGTGCTCGGTCGTGAAGGTCGCTCATTAATCCGTCTTGGGAGAGAACGCTGTCTTTCAACTCGCGGCTGAAAGCGTTAACAGGCGCCTGCTGTTCCGAGGGTAACGAAACACCGAGTAACCGTGCCTGCTCTACTAACGAGTGCAAATGGTGATGCCCCGATAACACTTCACCCATTAAACGAATCACGTCATCTAAACGATCAAGGCGCACTCGCACGGTGTCACTTAAGTGTAGCTCTTGGGAAGAGGGCACGGGCTTGGTAGCTAATGGTGCGGCCGTGTTCTCTGTCATCTCTGCGGGGTCTACTTTGGCAGAAAGTGGCGGAACGGTGGGCAGCGGCTTGCCGGCGGCAGCATTTTCCAGTGCCAGGCAGAGTTGAGCGTCTGCGTCGGGTAGCTCCGTTGAAGAAGCACCTTGGGCAAGCCGGTTAATAAGGTCCGATAACGCATCCGTGGCTTGGTTAAGTAGCCCCGTGATGTCTGGTGTGGCGGTTTGTGTGCCGTCGCGTAGTGCGCTTAACAGCTCTTCTGTGCTGTGAGCAACGGCGGTGATCGGCGTAAGCTTTAACATACGCGAGGAGCCTTTCAGCGTATGAGCGGCACGAAACAGTTCGTTGACTCTTTCTGGGTGGGTATCGCCTTGTTCCAGTGCCTCGATACCTTCCCGCAAGCGGGGCAGATGATCCGCGGCTTCCTCAATAAAGCGCTGAATAAAGCGCCGCATGTCTAGTGCCATTAGCCCACTCCCTGTGTGACAGGCTGTGTATTGCGATATCGGGTTGCCAGGAAGTAGGCATCGCCTGGAGCAATAGGTGATGAGATCACACGCAACCCGCCATTGGCCTGTTGTGATGCATCCAGTAGGCGAATAACCGCGGCATAGCCACGCTGCTGCTGTGTGGGGTTGTCAGTGAGTTCGCCCAAGCGAAAAATTTCAGCTTGAAAGAAGTGGGCAGGCCAGCACTCCGGTGCGACATAAATGGCGCGCTTAAAGCAGTCATATGCCTCCTCAAACTTACGCTGCCAACGAGCCACCAGCCCAGCAAGCAACAGGGCATCGACGCTCCAAGGCTGATGTGCAAGCAAGCTGTTGAGTAATGTTTCTGCCTCTGAAAACGCGTTTTGGTTCAGGAGCTGATGAGCAGCGTGCAACGCGTCGTCAAACGAGGTTGCTTCGCTGTTGGTGGTAATGTCAGCGCTTTCGGTGGCAGGGATAACGGCTGGCTGTGCACGGGGGGTATCTAGCCACTGATCGTATTTGTCATGTTGCCCACCATCGGCAGGTAGCGCCTGTGGTGGTGTGCTTTTGCGAAAGTAAAAGATGCCTTGGGCTTGCTGTAGCTCCAAGACACCCAGGTCGTTGCCCAGCGTTTCCGTGACGCCACATAGCAAAACCCCACCAGGTGCTAACAGCCGCTGAAGGTGGCGGTGAATGTCGCGGCGCGTTGCCTCGTCAAACTAGATCGATACATTACGAAACAGAATAACGTCAAAGGGGCCAAATGCCTCGGCCTCTGGCTGCAGTACGTTGAACGCGCGAAAGGT
>SKHS01000267.1 GCA_007116835.1 Halomonas sp. | reverse complement strand
GGTGACCGTTATGCTGTGGATTGCATTGGGCTGGAATGGCTCATTTATGGGTGGTCCCGGTATCTACGAGATTATTCCTGGCTTCATCGCTTCCTTTATTGCCATCCTGGTGGTCAGCAACATGACTGCCGATTCCGGCGAATATCAGCATATTGATCGCTAAACACGCGTCAATCATGCACTCAACCTAATCCAAGACTAGGCTGATGATTGAGACCTTCTCGTCTTTCGGGAAGGTCTCTTTCATTTCCGCTCAGATAGCCACAGTTGAGCCCAAGAATTAACAGCGAGGCTCCACTCTTTGCCCTAGGTCAATAACCTACTCTCTTCTAATCGATACACTCTATGCATGGTTCGCGATCACATGTATCGACTTCTCGTTAACCAATTTCTGAAACGACTTACTTTAATGGTCAGGAGCGACGCTATGCGCCACAACACTCTTTCTACCCTGCTTGTCACTGGGATTGCTGCGACCGCCATGCTGGCAAGCAGCCAGGCGTTTGCCTACGGAGCCGGTGATTTCTTCACCCGCATCGGCGTTGCAAAAGTAGCACCGAAAAGCGACAACGGCTCTTTGGCCGGCGGAGCACTAGCCGTCGACGTTCAGGATAAAACCAACTTTGCTTTTACTCTGGGCTATCGCTTCCATGACAAGATGGGCGTTGAACTACTCGCTGCCCTGCCGTTTGAGCACGACATTGCGCTAAACGGCAACAATGTTGCTTCTACCAAGCATCTACCACCTACGCTAACGCTGCAGTACTATCCGCTGGGCGGCACCGAAGCACGTGTACAGCCCTATGTTGGCGCAGGCATTAACTACACGCGCTTCTCTGATGAGAGTTTAGAGGGTGCTGAGCTGGATCTAGATGACTCTTGGGGTGCGGCAGCACAAGTAGGCGTAGATCTATTGATTGACGGTAACTGGGCACTCAACGCCGCTGCTTGGTATATCGATATTGAGACTGACGCGAAAGTTAACGGCGACCCGGTGGGTACCGTCAAAATCGACCCAGTCGTGGTGATGGCCGGTATCAGCTATCGCTTTTAAGTGCGTGTGCGTTTAGCACTCATTTAGTTAGCATGTAACCGCTGTAAAAAATGCCCAGACCACGTTTGCGTGGGCTGGGCATTTTGCCTTTAACGTATGTCGTAGGCGAGAGGCTAGTTATCGCTAACGAGCTGATCGACTCGCTCCACGGCACGCACTACTAGCACTTGGTCACTGGCACGCACTTTCTCTTGCATTAAGTACGCAGCGACTGCCGGTGCCACGTCACACTTAGCGGGCATCGGGGCATTAGCATCGATCAGCGCGTTCAAACGAGCGATAAACACAAAACGCACCCATTGAGGCAGCGACATGGTGTCGATACAGAAGGGTTGCTGGCTAGCAAATGCAGAGGCTTCGGGCGTTGGCATACGCCACAGGTTAGCGGCCTTCATTGCGGCTTCAAGCTCAAGAAGCGCGGTTTGAAGCTGTTGATGAACGCTCATAGACACCTTTTTGCTGATTTCAGTAAGCGACCATTATCCCAACACTGTGGGTAACTTGCCACTCATCCGAACAATTTAAGGCGTTAATCACAGACTCACAGAAAACCTGCAAGAGGCTGTGGATAAACTATGGAAAGGTGTCGCTATTGCTAGTCTCATGCGGCTTCAGCAATGTTGTTCACTTTTTAACCATTGTGATAATAAAGCACGGATTTATCAGCATTTGCGGCTGACAGTGTTACATCAGCAAGGTAGAGTGCAGGCTTGCAATGCGGAAGGATGTCATGCAACCAATTCAAACATTAGATGCTTTTTTTACCCGCAGTGGTGCCGAGGTTTCCCTATATCACATGGGCCGCCGCGTAGTGCCCTGCCCTCGTGAAACCCTCCGTGGGTTTGAGAACGGCGAGCTTGCCTGGCCAGAGCCCTGGCAACAGCAAGCCCGCTTAGGCGTGGTATTTCGCTTAGGTGACATGCCCGAGCCCGCCATCTGGTTTCTAGCACTACCGTTAGATGAACAGGGCTTACTGGTACCTGCTCAGCGAGATGGTTTTATCAATCGCCTACTTGAAACCCTGGGGCGCAACGCGGCGCATACAGGTAGCGAAACACTCGCCACCCAAGAAACGGCTGACGTGGATCATTTAATGAAGGATAATCCACTCGCATTTACACCCGACATCACCTTCCAGGCGATGCTCAATGCTCAAGCGACCCATACCTTGGGGTTACCCGCCAGCCAACATTTAGAGCCCGTAGAAGCCTATATTAGCGGCCAACAAGCCATTGACTGGCAAGCTCTGGGGTTGCAAGGCATTGCCGATTACAGCGTGCGCCTTGATCCCCCTACAGCTGCCGCGTTGGCGTCACGTATCCGCCACTTACCTGCTAGTGTTATTCATTCACTGTGCTACTGCCTTGAACACCTGCCACTTAGCGAAGCACTGGTTGATGCGCTGCGTGAGCGGGGAGAGCAAGCGGCAAACGAAGGTGATGTGGAAACACTCTGCGCCTGTGTTCGCGCCGTCGGAAGCTCATCTAGCACCAGGGTGGGTAGTTGGTACGTTAACCTGTTAAGCGACAGCGCCGCATGTGGCCCTGATCTGTTAGCCGCCATTGCGGGTCGTGGATGGCAATGGCTTGAAGACGAGGAGTGCTTACCTCTCTTTTTACTGCGCTTAGCACAAGACCAACGTACCCATTTTACAGCGGTTGTTCGAGATATTGCCCTAATACCTCGTCTACGCTTACTGGTCATAATGGCGCTACGCGATGCGCCAACCGCGTCGCCTATCCAACAGCGTTTGGCGCAGATGATGCCACGCTCGTAACACGTGGCTTTTAATGACGAGCAAGGAGTTCGCCGTGAAAGAATTACCCTATCAGGCCAAAGCAGTCATCGGCCGTCGTGAAATGGTGACGTTACCTGAATTAGGGCTTCACCTGTGCTGCAAAGCGGATACCGGTGCTCGCACCTCTGCGTTGCATGCGGAAGAAATTGACACCCATGAAGATGCCGAAGGCCAACTATGGGTGAGCTTTGTTACCCATAGCGGCGGCCCGCAAACGCCTGCTCACCGTTACCAGCTGCATTTACACGACAGGCGGCGCGTTACCAGTTCTAATGGGCACAGCGAGTGGCGCTATGTTATTCGCACCCCCATGCAATTGGGTGCACTAAATTTTCCGGTTGAACTAACCCTGACTGACCGTAGCAATATGCGCCATCCTATGCTGCTTGGGCGCCGCGCTATGCGACGCTTGCTAATAGCGCCTGGGGCTGCATTTTTGCACGGCGAGCCTTAAACTAACTTAATTAGCCACTTTTTTTGGCCCGGAGCCCTGCATGCATATTGCCCTGCTTTCGCGCAATCGCAATTTATACTCTACTCGCCGCCTTATTGAGGCCGCCGAGCAGCGTGGGCACACCGCTCGCGTGGTCGACACGCTGCGCTGCTATATGAGCATCGCTTCCCACCATCCGTCGATTCATTATAAGGGCGCAGAAATTGAGCCCTTTGATGCCGTTATTCCACGCATTGGTGCCTCAGTTACGTTTTATGGCTGTGCGGTGTTACGCCAGTTTGAAATGATGGGCACTTATGTTATCAACGACTCTGTAGCCATCACCCGCTCGCGGGACAAGCTGCGCTCATTACAGCTTCTATCCCGGAAAGGGCTGGGCCTGCCTATTACTGGTTTCGCCCACTCTCCTGACGACATCCCCGACCTTATCACCATGGTGAAAGGCGCGCCGTTAGTGATTAAGTTGCTGGAGGGCACCCAGGGTATCGGTGTTGTCCTTGCTGAAACCAATCAAGCAGCAGAATCGGTTATTCAAGCCTTTATGGGCATGAAGACTAATATTATGGTGCAGGAATACATTAAAGAAGCGCGCGGTGCCGATATTCGCTGCTTGGTGATTGGCGATAAAGTGGTCGCTTCAATGAAGCGGCAGGCAGCCGAAGGCGAATTCCGCTCTAACCTACACCGTGGCGGCACCGCCAGCGTCATTCGCATCACACCGGAAGAGCGCTCAACGGCTATCCGCGCGGCAAAAGCTATGGGGCTGCGCGTTGCAGGTGTTGACCTGCTGCGCTCTAATCACGGACCGGTCATTATGGAGGTCAACTCTTCGCCTGGCTTACAGGGCATTGAAAATGCCACCGGCAAAGATATTGCAGGTATGATCATCGAACATATTGAAAAGAACGCTGTGCCTGCACGTAAAGCGCCTCCCAAGCCTAAAGGCTAAGGGATATAGGCAAAAATAATCCGCATTAGGGGTGGCAAATCAGCGCTGCCACCCCCACAATCTGCGTCACCGAAGGAGGTAGACGCTCATGTTTCTCGACAATCGCCAAGTGGCGATGGACAGCGTGCTGGAAGCGCTGGCCGACAGCATTGATTATTTCCAGGATAATATCGAACGCCTGCGCCCTAGCCTGCGTGATGCGCTTAAACCGCACTATACTCAGCGGTTAGAACAGATGCGTAAGTTGCAGGAGCTCGCCCGCGCCCATTTAAAAATGCTCCCACGGGATGCAGACGTCGAGCGTGACGACTTTTTATGGCTGTGGAGTCGTTTAAAAAGCTTTGTTGGCAACGATAGCCAAGTGTTAATCAATGAGCTGTTGGAACAAGAGCGTGTACTGATGCAAGCCTTGTCTACGCTATTTACTCACCCCTTGCCAGACCCTATCGAGCCAGTGGTTGATGAGTGTATGCAAGGATGCCGCAAGCTAATTCGTGAACTGTATAGCTTACAAAAACGCAAAACGCACCGCTAGACTAGCCGCTTAACTGCTCGCCACCTACACGGGTGGCGGCGCTATTCGTTCAAACTCACATCAAAAACGTGAACGTATGAATGTGTCGCTTCATCAAAAGCAGGCTCTGCGCCCTGTACGTCTATAGGTTCCGCAGGTCCTAGAAAAT
>SKHS01000247.1 GCA_007116835.1 Halomonas sp. | reverse complement strand
TTCCTTGCCCCGCCAAGTGGCCCAGCGCCGCCGCTTCTAAGCGCTCGCCCGCCGCCAGCAGCAACTCCCCCTGGTGTACATCACGCCCTTGGCGGCGCACGTTATCGCCCACCGGCAGTGCATCCGGCATTAATGCTTGGTCACCGTCCTGCGTTACCCGCTCTTGCATCACTACACAGTCGGCGCCCTCAGGAATCTCACCGCCGGTAAAAATGCGCGCACAGCTGCCTTGGGCCAAGGGTACAGCGGGGCTGCCCGCCGCAATACGCTGGCTGATCGGCAGCCACTTGCCTGCATCACTGGCACGTAGCGCATAGCCATCCATCGCGCTGTTATCAAACGGCGGTACATCCAACTGCGCGGTAACGACGTCGGCTAGCACACGCCCACCGGCGGCTTCCAGCGGCACACACTCAGCGCCCAGCGGAGTGACATCGGCTAGCAGCGCTTCAAGCGCGGCACGTATCGGCTGTAACTCAGCCATGCTGCCCCCGGCCTGGAATGACGAGGTTGGCAAAGTTGCAGGGCTTGTGGCGGCTGTCGAGCTGCTCTGCCAAAATGCCGTCCCAGCCAGTGCGGCAGGCGCCGGTTGAACCTGGCAGGCAGAACACCACGGTGGCATTGGCGAAGCCACCTACTGCGCGGCTTTGAATGGTTGAACTACCGATCTCATCACCACTCAGCTGGCGAAAACGTTCACCGAATCCCTCGATACGCTTATCCAGCAGCACCGACACCGCCTCGGGCGTCGAGTCACGCCCCGTAAAGCCAGTACCACCCGTAGTAATTACCACCTGTACGCTGGTATCGGCAATCCACTGGGCAACGACCGCGCGGATTTGATAGACGTCATCTGGCACGATGCGCTTTTCGGCAAGGGTGTGGCCTGCCTCGGTTAAACGTTCTACCAGCGCTTGACCAGAGCGGTCAGTCTCTTCTGTGCGGGTATCAGATACCGTCAACACCGCTATCTTCAAGGGTTCCATGCTGTCCATGGGCTTACTCCTTGGCTGCTTTCTGAGCTTGGCGATCAGCCAGTGCCGCTAACTGCTCGGGCGTTGCAGTGCCCTGGTAGTGAGCTTTCCATTCACTGTAAGGCATGCCATAGACATAATCGCGAGCAGCTTCGTAGTCCAGCGCCTCTCCCTGCTCATCTGCTGCCGTTACTAGCCATTTAGACAGGCAGTTACGACAAAAATCGGCAAGAATCATCAGGTCAATATTTTGCACCTCCTTATTGTCGTCTAAGTGCTTCAGCAGGCGTCGAAAGGCGGCAGCTTCCAGTTCTGTGCGGGTTGCTTGGTCTAACTCATTAAACGATGGCATTACCGTTCCTCTCATCATGTATTTGTAGGGCAGCATAACAAAAGACACCGCCCAAAGGCGGTGTCGAACAGCGTTTAAGCAAACGGCCTAGCTAGGTTTGGTCGCGCCACTGCTTTCGGTCTTTTGCGCGGCGAGCTCCTCTTCGCTCATGGCTTGATCTTTCACTTCCTCGTACCACAAGTTGTGGTGCTCTTTGGCCCAGGACTCATCCACATAGCCGGTAGTCATCCCTTCCAATGAGCCTGCTGTGCCAACGGTGCCGATATAGATATGACCCAACGCCACAGCCGTTAACCCAAGCGCACCTACCGCATGGATAATATTCGCCCACTGCATGGTATCGCGACTTTGACCATAATTAGGGAAATCGAGCACAAAACCACTGGCGACGACCAATAAGCCGACGGTAGCTAGCAGCCAATACCAGGCTTTCCCGCCGCCATTGGCAAAGCCTGCATCTGGGTGGCCTTTACCCACCAGCCCACCACCCATTTTGAACCACTGCAAATCGTGCTTTTTCGGAATGTTGTCTTTCAGCAATTTGAGCAGCAGCACCACCAATAGGATGCCAAACACCGGCCCAAGGTAGTTATGCAGTATCTTGGAGGCAGAGATCATGCTGGCCCAGAAGGCATCGCCAAATAGCGAACGGAACACGAATTAGCCATACAACAGATTCAACCCGGTGAGTGCCAGCACAATAAACAGTGATGCCACTGTCCAGTGCAGCGAGCGCATGAACAGTGACCAGCGAAACAGCTTTCGCCCGGTGGGCGGCTCGGCAAGCTCCTTGCGGCCCACCATGAGATAGAATAGCGTGATCACACCCGCCATCCCTAGCACCACAACCAAGCCGTAGGGGGAAACCCAACGGTTGCGTAGCTGACGCCAAGTTTCGCCACTCGCATTGATCAGATTGTAGTTGCTATCAAAGCGCGAATCACGGTAGTTCGGCCCCGTTTCTCCACTGCGCACCTGCCGCCATTGATCAGCACTGATACCTGGAGCAGCGGTCGCCATTTCGCGGTCGGTGTCAGCTTGAGCAACGGCTAGCTGCGCCATGCCAAGACTGGCAACCAGCAGTAGTAACATCATGCCCATACGCCAGCAGCGCTGGAAGCACTCCTTTAACAAAGGTGGCCGTGCAAGCATCTGTGATGTCATGGTCATTGTTGTCATGACACGCCTCCTTACCCTTTACGGGCAGCATCGTAGGCAAGGTTGTCAGTACTGGCCTGGGGGTTATTCGACCACGCACCATCTTTATGGCCACGATGAACGACGCGCTGGCGGAAAATATCGGCAACATCTTGTGCGTCACCGGCCAACAGGGCTTTGGTGGAACACATTTCCGCGCATAACGGCAGCTTGCCTTCCGCAATGCGGTTGGAGCCGTACTTTTGGTACTCTTCTTCTTTGCTCTCTGCTGGGCCACCTGCACAGAACGTGCACTTGTCCATTTTACCGCGCTCGCCAAACGCATTCTGTTTCGGGAACTGAGGTGCGCCAAAGGGGCAAGCGTAGAGACAGTAGCCGCAGCCAATGCACAGGTCTTTATCGTGTAGCACGATGCCATCATCAGTTTTGTAGAAGCAGTCGGTTGGGCAAACCGCCATACAGGGTGCGTCGTCGCAGTGCATACAGGCCACTGAAATCGACATTTCATCCGCTTCACCGTCGTTAAGCGTGACCACGCGACGGCGCTGAATGCCCCACTCTACATCATTGGCATTTTTACAGGCGGTGACACAGCCGTTGCACTCGATGCAGCGCTCGGCATCACACATAAATTTCATTTGAGCCATGGTGTTCTCCTTTCACCAACGCGGGGCTTTACCCGCGCTGGTTTCTGTCAGGTCGGTCGAGACATCGACTAGGTTAGGCGCGTTCAATACGGCAAATGGTGCACTTGGTCTCTTGCATCAGTGTCACCGGGTCATAGCCATACGTGGTTGCCGTGTTGGCTGCTTCACCAACGACGTACGGGGCGGACCCCTCCGGGTAACGATCACGCAGGTTTTCGCCTTGGAACATGCCTCCAAAGTGAAACGGCATAAAGGCGACCTTGCGATCAACCCGAGGTGTGACCAGCGCTTTCACCTTCACGCGACCGCCTTCGGCACCCTCCACCCACACATCGTCGCCGTCGCGTACGCCAATATCGTTGGCATCAGCGGGGTTCATCTCGACAAACATCTCTTGCTGCAGCTCAGCCAGCCACGACATGGAACGCGTCTCTTCCCCTCCTCCTTCGTACTCAACCAACCGGCCAGAGGTAAGGATAATCGGGTAATCAGCGCTGTTATCACGATCCTGGATGGTCTTATACATCGTGGGCAGGCGCATAATCGAGTCAAAGTCATCCCAGGTGGGGTAGCGTTCGACAAGATCACGGCGAGTGGTGTAGAGCGGCTCGCGGTGTTTCGGCACCGCATCAGGGAAGGTCCACACCACCGCGCGCGCTTTTGCGTTACCGTAGGGTGCGCAACCGTGCTCTATCGCCACCCGCTGAATACCGCCTGAGAAATCGGTTTTCCAGTTTTTACCTTCAGCGGCCACTTTTTCCACGTCAGTCAGGTCATCCCACCAACCAAGGTCTTTAAGCAGTTGGTCGGTAAACTCTGGATAGCCGTCATCAAGGTCACCGCCTACTGGCGCGGAACCTTCAGCCAGCAAATTAACGCCATCGCGCTCAATACCAAAGCGAGCGCGGAAGCCCATGCCACCTTCCATGACCGGCACGCTGGTGTCATACAGGTTAGGCGAGCCTGGGTGCTTAAACTCTGGCGTGCCCCAACACGGCCATGGCAAACCGTAGTAGTCGCCGTCGGCAGGACCACCCTGGGCGCGCAAGTTCTCAAAACTAAAGGTATGCCAGTTTTTCTGGTGCTCTTTGAGGCGTTCAGGGCTTTGGCCGGTGTAGCCGACGGTCCACATACCACGGTTGATTTCACGCAGAATATCTTCGATTAGCGGTTCGTTACCGTTCATTTCAAAGTTTTTAACGAACTCGCTGCCAAAACCGAGCTTGTTGGCAAACAGGTACATGATTTCGTGGTCAGGCTTTGACTCAAACAGCGGTTCAATCACCTTATCGCGCCACTGAAGCGAGCGATTAGTGGCGGTCACGCTGCCGGTGGTTTCAAACTGAGTTGCCGCTGGTAGCAAGTAAACGCCGTCGCTACGGTCGTGCATTACCGCTGCTACCGTAGGGTACGGGTCAACAATGACCATCATTTCAAGCTTCTGCATGGCCTTTTGCATTTCAACACCGCGGGTTTGCGAGTTGACCGCGTGGCCCCAATAGAACATCGCTTTCAGCGCGGTGCGCTGAGAGATGTTTTCATCCTCTTCCAGCACGCCGTCTACCCAGCGGGAAACCGTAATGCCGCTAGAGTACATAGGCTTACCATCGGCATACTCGGTGTCGTCAAAGCGCCCTTTTAGCCACTCATAGTCGACATCCCATACCTGACACCAATGCTGCCACGCGCCCTCGGCAACGCCGTAATAACCCGGTAGCGAGTCAGAGACTAATCCTAGGTCGGTGGCACCCTGCACGTTATCATGACCACGCAGAATGTTGGCACCGCCACCCGCTTTGCCGATATTGCCCAGCGCCAGCTCTAAAATGCAGT
>SKHS01000016.1 GCA_007116835.1 Halomonas sp. | reverse complement strand
AGACGGTGAGGGCGGTTACTGGATTAACGCAATTAATGAACCAGTTGCCAACAACCGCTATGCGTTAAGGGTGGGCTCCTCTGCGGTCAATCACCAAGTGGTGTGGCCAGACGGTGAGCACGCACCGGTGAGCCTAAGCGAGGTCGCATCCGGTCAGCGTGTGACGCTTCAATTGATAGCACCCCACGCCGCCCCACGTGAATAAAAACAACGTTAGTAAATGCTTCCGAGGATCTCATGAACGAATCCACTCCACCGCCGGTTGTGATGCCCGGCGGTAAGGCGATTCAGCCCCGCATCGTACTGTGGTGTATCACCGTGGTCGCCGTGGGGCTTTCGTTATTCCAACTCTACTCTGCGGGTATTCAACCCCTGGGGCTTTTCTATCAGCGCAGCATTCACCTTGCGCTGATTATGCTGCTGGCGTTTTTGATATTTCCAGCGTTTGGGCCAAAACGAAAGCGAGGCGTCGTGGGCTGGGGCATTGATTGCGTGTTTTTAGCCGGTGCCATGGTGACTGGCGGCTACCTAGTGCTCAATCTGGATGCGATTTTTAGCCGTGCAGGCTTTTGGAACGATACCGATATTTTAGTGGCCTGCATTGCCACGGTGACGGTGCTTGAAGCCAGCCGCCGTGCCGTTGGGTTTGGTATGACCGTGATAGGCTTACTGGCCATTATCTACGCGTTTGCGGGACCAAGGGGAGAGCTGCCGTGGCTCTGTGTGTGGATGCCTGGCATCTTATCGAACCGTGGTTACAGCCTTGAACGCGTTGCTGGGCAACTTTACCTAGGGCAGGAGGGGATCTTTGGCTTGCCGCTTGGTGTTGCCGCAACCTACATCTTTATATTCGTGCTGTTTGGTGCCTTTTTGGAAAGTACCGGCGCGGGTAAGTTCTTTATTGATATGGCGTATGCCGCGACCGGTCGTCAACGGGGCGGCCCTGCAAAGGCGGCCGTATTAGCTTCAGCAGGGATGGGGTCTATTTCAGGTAGCGCGATTGCCAACGTGGTGACGACGGGGGCATTCACTATTCCGCTGATGAAAAAGCTGGGCTATAAGCCTAAGCAAGCGGGTGGGATTGAAGCCGCGGCATCGACCGGTGGCCAGATTATGCCGCCGTTGATGGGTGCGGGTGCTTTCTTAATTGCCGAGTACACCAATACGCCTTATTTAGAAATTGTCAAAATCAGTATTTTGCCGGCGGTTATGTACTTTGCGACGGTGTATCTGTTTGTCCATATCATCGCGTTAAAGCAGGGAATGCAGGGCATGCCCAAGAGCGAGCTGCCGCAGATGCGACAAGTGATGAAAGATGGTTGGCACTTCCTACTGCCACTGGCGGTATTGGTATGGCTGTTGGTCATGAATATGTCGCCAATGCGTGTGGGGTATTACGCAGTTGTTACGATCATCGCCGTGGCAGTTCTACGCTATGCATTGTGGTACTTTTTTGTTGCCCCTAAGCAAGGGCAGCCGGTCACCTTCAGCCGTACTAAAGGCGTGCTATGGGCAGGGCTTGTGAAACTGGTGCAAGGTTTAGAGCTTGGCGCTCGCAATGCCGTCGCTGTTTCCATGGCCTGTGCCGTGGCAGGGATTATTGTTGGTGTTGTGGGGCTGACAGGGCTTGGCCTTAAGTTCTCCTCTATGATGCTAGCCTTCTCGGGTGGCAACCTGGTGCTGGCGCTGGTGATGGTGCTGTTGGCGAGTTTGATCTTGGGTATGGGGCTGCCCGTGACCGCCAGCTATATTGTCTTGATTGTGCTAGTGGGCCCGGCGCTAACCGCTGAATTTGGGGTGCCGCTCTTGATTGCTCACTTGGTCGTATTTTGGTACTCCCAGGACTCCAATGTGACGCCACCTATTGCGCTGGCAGGGTTTGCGGGGGCCGCGATTGCCGGCAGTAAGCCCATGGAAACCGGTTTCCAGGCCTGGAAGTTTGCCAAAGGGCTCTACTTGATTCCGCTGTTTATGGTCTTCAACCCGGAAATTATCGTCGGTGGGCCAGTGTTGGTGGTGGTGTGGAATGCGCTGATTGCCATTTTGGCACTGTGTGCGTTTGCTGCCGCGCTTGAAGGGTACTTATTCACCAAAATGTCCTTGGTGCCGCGATTGGCGATTGGTGTTGCCATCGTTGGGGTTTTCTACCCGAGTATGTGGACGGAAGTCGCTGGCGTTATTGTGATGATGGCAGCGATTGGGAGTAACTGGCTTGCCAGCCGAACAGAGGAGCAGGCAACGCTCAACGCTGGTTAGGTGTACCGCTTATTCAACATGACCGCCACTGGCGATTAAAAAAAGCCCGCAAACCATAAGGTTTGCGGGCTTCTTGTTTAGGTGCTTTTTGCCTTGGAGGTATCCTTAGAAAATAGACTCGGGAGCCCCCGAGCCCTGGGAGCCACTCACTTCTTCCAGTTCACGGCTCACACGACGCTGTTGGAAACCAGGGAGGTGGTCGCGATGGAATAGCTCTGAGATACCACCCGATTGACCTTCTGGTAACCGTTGCCCGGTTGCTGAGTCTACGCGTGCACTCACAATGGTGTCGGGGCGCGCTGGCGTCGCAGATGGCGTGCCTGCTAACGCATTGCCCATAAACTCAATCCAAATCGGTAGGGCGGCGTTAGCGCCATACTCTGCAATAGTGTCGTTACTGTCTTTACCGACCCACACGGTGGTCACCAAGTCGCTGTTAAAACCTGCAAACCAGGCATCACGCTGGCTGTTGGTAGTGCCGGTTTTACCTACGATATCATCGCGATTAAGGCTCAGCGCTGCACGGCCTGTCCCGGCGGTAATAACGTCACGTAGCATGTCACGCAGAATATAAACGGCAGCAGGGTCGGCAACACGAGGAGCAATGGGGTATGTCTTGCCATCGACTTCAACCGTTTCTTGCCCTTCAGCACAGCTGGGGCAGGCGATTTGAGGGGTTGCCTCGTCAATTAACTCGTTGTCGTCGTTACGCGTAATGCGCTGGATAAACCACGGTGCAACCTGGAAGCCGCCGTTGGCAATCACCGAGTAGGCATTGGTCATTTCCATTGGTGTCAAGCTTGCGCTGCCCAGTGCAAGCGATAGCCCGCGAGGAAGACGGCCAGGCGCGAAACCAAACCCTTCCAGGTAACGGATGGTGTGGTCTAACCCCATGGTTTGTAGCACACGGATAGTCACCAGGTTGCGCGATCGTGCCAGTGCTGGGCGTAAGCGCGTAGGGCCCTGGAAGTCACGGCTTGAATTGACCGGCCGCCATAATGAGTTGCTACCGTCGTCTAACACGATGGGCGCGTCATTCACCACGCTTGCAGCGTTCATTTCGCCATCTTCCAGCGCAGCCAGATAGATAAACGGTTTGAAAATAGAGCCAGACTGGCGCTGAGCCTGAACGGCACGGTTAAACTTACTGGCGTTAAAATCAAACCCACCTTGCAAGGCTAAAATGGCGCCGGTGCGTGGGTCTTGTGCAACCAAAGAGCCCTCAGCATCGGGGCGCTGGGACAGGCGCAATGAACCGTCTTCGCGCTCGATGACACGGACTAAATCACCCCGTACCGCAATTTGACTGGCAGAGCTGGGTTCTGCGCCTCGGCTGCGGGGGCTTAAATACTGGCGCGCCCAGCTTAGGCCGCTCCATTCAATGGTGTGCAGCTCGCCGCCGCGGGTTAGTACCTGCATCTGACGGCCACTGCTTTCAACAACAATGGCCGGCCTTAGTAAGCCATAATTAGGCGTGCGCTCTAGCACTTGTAGCCAGTTACTGACATCGCCATCAACGCCTTCAACTTGTGTTTGGCTACGCTCTGCTGCCTGGCGGGCGGTTTCACGAATTTCAGGTGACTCTGAAAGCTCCTCTTCCAGCCCCTGGGTCGCGGTTTGTTCTTGCGCTTCGACTAAACTTGAGGCGATATCGTTTTGTTCCGCGCCGCGCCAGCCGTGACGAAGGTCATAAGCTAGTAGGCCATTGGCAAGTGCTTGGCGTGCATGGGGCTGTAGCTCGCTATCAAGGGTTGTGTAAACCCGGTAACCACCGGTATATGCTGCGTCACCAAAGCGTTCGATAGCGTATTGTCGAGCCATTTCAGACACATAGGCCGCGTCTACTTCGGTTTGAGTGTAGTGGCGACGAGCTGTAACGGGTTCCTGCACTGCCGTTAGATAAGCATCATTATCAATATGCCCGAGCTCGCGCATACGGAACAGGATCCAGTTGCGGCGAATAAGTGAGCGCTCTGAATTAGCCAGTGGGTTAAAGGCGGAAGGCGCTTTAGGAAGTCCGGCGATCATGGCTGTTTGCGCTAGGGTTAATTCTGCTAGCGGTTTGTCGTAATACGTTTCAGACGCTGCCGCGATACCGTAAGCACGGTTGCCAAGAAAGATTTTATTAACGTAAAGCTCAAAAATTTCTTCTTTATTAAGAAGCTGCTCCATTTGGAGTGCCAGCAGTATTTCACGAATTTTACGCGTGAACGTCTGGTCAAGCGTCAACATATAGTTACGCGCGACCTGCATGGTAATGGTTGAGCCACCGGACTGAATAGCACCGCCGCTTTGTGCCAATTCTACGACGGCCCTGGCGATGCCGCGTGGGTCAACGCCGGCATGTTCAAAGTAGCTGGCATCCTCTGCGGCAATCAGTGCGTTGATCATATCTTGGGGGATGTCCCCGAAATCGACTGGCATACGACGCTCTTCGCCAAACTCTCCAATGAGCTTGCCATCACTGGTAAAGATGCGGAGTGGCGTGTGTAGCTCGAAATCCTGTAGTTGGCGTACATCAGGCAGGCCAGGCGAGAAATAAATGGCCGCACCCACCAAAGCAAGCGCGGTTGCACCAACCAGTGCAACGATCAGTGAAAATAGTGACAGGATGAGGGTTCGTAAAAACGTCATGAACAGAGGGCACCTGGAAAGTAAAATAGACACGGCGTCCAAACGACCGTATCACGTGATTGGCTGCCATTATAGGAAGGGGAGGCGGCAGCCACCAGTGTT
>SKHS01000119.1 GCA_007116835.1 Halomonas sp. | reverse complement strand
TTAAGTAAGAGCGCAAAAGGTTATGCACTCAATATGGGGATAAGCAGAGGGATTTCAAGAAGGTGAATGCTGAGATTCAGTGGTATGACTGTTTTCGTCTTTCCAGGCGCGATAATCCGAGAGCCGTTGGTCAATACGATTCAACAACCAACCAATGATTAACACATCATCGACCAAGCCAATGATCACCAGAAAATCAGGTATCAAATCAAAAGGCATGACAAGATAGGCCAACGCCAGTGCCATCATGCCAAAGGCAGACCACGGGACGGGGCGAAAATCACCGCGCAGCACGTCTCGTGTCATCGGCACAAACAGGGCCAGTGCTCTACCAATACGTTTTATGGCCCAGACGCGAGTTTTAAGTCGACGAAACAACCACCACGTAGATAATCGTGCCATCGTAATTGAATTCTCCAAGTGTCAGGGTTGTCGAAACACAGGTTGTCAGAACACTATTTGTTTCTATCGTTCACTATAGCGCGTTTAACATCATCAGCGAGCAAGAGGGAGTGCCATGCAGGCTTCGCCATTTCGTTCTACTCTCCGCACTCTGTGTGCGGCAATGTTCATCGGCTTACCGAGCGCTTCCTGGGCAGCATCTGATTCGGCGATGCGTGACGCATTGGAAGCCGCACGGCAGCAGCAATGGCAACAGATTGATGCACGCGCTATTGAAGGACACATCCTCAGTGGCTACGTGGACTATCACCGCTTGCGCAGCCAGCTCCCCAACGTACCACCGAGCCAAGTACAACAGTTTATTCGCCAACATGCCGACTCTCCTTTATCAGACTGGATACGCGGCCAAGCGATTGCACAGTATGGCTACGCAGGGCAGTTTGCTGATTTGCTTGCTGTCGCCGATGGCGAGCCTGCGGGCACCGCGCGTCAGTGTTACTACTACACCGCCTTGTTAGATAGAGCGCCCGAGGAAGCCCGCGCAGCGGGCCTTGGGCTATGGCGAGTAGGCAGCTCGCAACCGGATGCCTGCAACACGCTATTTAGCCGTTTACGCAGTGATGGCACCATCGACGCCACGGCTATTTGGGAGCGTAAAATGCTCGCCTGGCAGGCTGGAGAGCAACGCCTCAGCAGCTATTTGGATGGCCTGCTTAGTGGGCAGTGGCAAACAGCGATAGAAACCGTGGACAATGTCACTAGCAACAGCGCTGCCTTAACGTCTGCACCCTCATGCTTAGGGCCAGAATGTGCCGCCACCGCCGCTTTTTACAAAGCGGCGATGCAGCGTTACACCCGGGAAAACACGCCAGCAGCTTTTGCCGCATGGCAACAGCTAGCGCCGCGGCTCACTCTACCCTTTGCTGACCAGCAAGCCATTGAAGAAGAACTGGCCTTTTATGCCCTTGTCCGCAACGTGCCTGATACGCTTAGCTGGGTGGATAGCGTCCTTTCTTCGCTAAACAGTGAACGCGTTTTTGAGCTAAGGGTTCGGCGTGCACTGGCAGAACGCCAATGGGCCGATGTTATCCACTGGATTGCTGAAATGCCGGCAAGCCAACAGGAAAGAAGCCGCTGGCAGTATTGGCTAGCAAGGGCTAATGAACAGCTGGGCAACCATGATGCCGCGATAGCACGCTATCAACAGGCTGCCTCAGATCGTAGCTTCTATGGCTTTGCCGCCGCAGAAAAGCTCAACCAGCCTTACCAGCTCAACCTAGAACGTCATCATTTTGACGAGACCACCCG
Source organism: Halomonas sp. (assembly GCA_007116835.1). Lineage (GTDB taxonomy): Bacteria > Pseudomonadota > Gammaproteobacteria > Pseudomonadales > Halomonadaceae > Vreelandella. The sequence goes on along the minus strand of SKHS01000119.1, from coordinate 3,290 downwards.
AGAGCAAACAGCACGCCTTCCCGCGGTACAACGCACGGAGGCGCTAATGCGCATTGGTGAAGACGGCTTAGCCAACAGTGAGTGGCTGCATGCTGTGCGGAATAGCTCCTCTTACCAAGCGCGAGCGCTGGCCGATTATGCGGCTCAACAGCAATGGCATGCGCGCTTAGTGCAAACTACCATTGCAGGTGAAATGTGGGACGCGCTGGATTGGCGTTTCCCTGCAGCGTACCGCGATAGCTTTTTACACTGGGGTCGCCTCACCGGCGTCGACCCCTATCTACTGATGGCGATCACTCGTCGTGAAAGCGCCTACAACCCGGTAGCACTTTCCCCTGCAGGTGCCAGGGGGCTAATGCAGTTAATGCCCGGCACGGCAAGCCAGGTCAGCCGCCAGCTAGGACTTAATGACCCAGGCCCCTACGGCGTTCTCGAACCTGAACTCAATATCCGCTTAGGCAGCACTTACTTACGCGACAAGCTTGAGCGCTATCAGGGCAACCGCTTAGCCGCAGCAGCGGCGTATAATGCTGGCCCCGGCCGAGTCGATCAGTGGCTTGGCAGTAGCGTTGAATCGTTTGACCTGTTTGTCGAAAGCATTCCCTTTCGCGAAACCCGTGACTACGTGCAGGCTGTGCTGAGCTATCGCGTCATTTTTGAAAGCTTGGCCAACGGCGGTAACAGCGAAGGCGTCTCACTGCTCAGCGACAACGAGCAAACCGTACGCTATGACCGCGCCCTACTCGTTCGCCGATAACCCACTACGGCTTGCCTCAACTGTCAGCGCCCAGTCATACCGGGCGCTGCTCTAACGCCAAGCGCACGCCAAAGATAACCAGCACAGCGCCCGTTGCCGCATTTAACGTTTGCGCAAAACGGGCGCTCGCCAACCACTTACTTGCTCCCCCCACCATGAATACCACGCTAATTTGCCAAATATTAGCAATCACGAAATGCACCCCCGCCAGCCAAAGTGACTTCAACAGCGCAGGGTCGGTAGGCGCAATAAATTGAGGCAAAAATGCCATATAAAATATGACGGTCTTAGGGTTCAGTACGTTGGAAAGCAACCCCTCTTTGATGGGCTGCCAACACGGTACAGGAGAGCCACGCTGCAGCACGCCCTGAACTGGCAACGGAACACCTCGACGCGCTGCTAGCAAGCTATTGACCCCCAGCCAAATCAAGTAGGCCGCCCCTACCAGCTTTAGCATGTGAAAAGCCCAGGCCGACTGCAGCAAGATCAGCGAAATTCCCAGTGCAGAAACAGTCGCGTGGACAAATAATCCACAGCAAATTGCCAAACTCGTTGCAACACCGTCGCGAATGCCACCACGCGCGGTATTGCGGATAACAAGCAATGTGTCAACGCCGGGGCTTACCGATAGCAGCGTTATCGCTATGAGAAACGGCAGAAACTGAGCATCGATAAAGCTGATTTGCAGCATGAGTAACGACTCGCTAAAGGTTAAAAAATCTTAATTTCACACCTGGACGACGGCAGTATTTGCTTCTACAGTGGAGTTGCGTCCATTCACAATGAGTGTCCGCTATATCACTAGCAAGTTAAGGATATGAACGATGGCAACTGGCACTGTCAAGTGGTTCAACGAAACGAAAGGTTACGGCTTCATCTCTCCTGATGATGGCGGTGATGATTTGTTCGCACATTTCTCCGAAATTCAAGCTGAAGGTTTCAAGACCCTGCAAGATGGTCAGAAAGTCAGCTTTGAGGTGACGCAGGGTAAAAAAGGCCTTCAGGCTTCCAGCATTCGTCCAGTGTAATGCTCGGTGAATGACCATAAGGCCCGCTATTGCGGGTCTTATTTTTTGCAGGATGGTTAATGTGACTGCTCCCCGCCCTAAGCGCTGGTGCGCCACGGGCGAGGCTTCCCACTTCTCAGGCCGCTGCCGGCGCGTGACCGGGCTTACGCAGGCCTCCGTGGGCAGGAACCGACAGTCCTTCGGCTCGTAGTTTGATAATACCCTGATGACGAATGTTGATCGCGGCGTTGATGTCACGGTCAATGCCTTGCGCACCACAACCGGGGCAATCCCAGGCACGAATGCTGAGCGGCATTTTATCGACCTTGTGGCCGCAGCCAGCGCAGGTTTTGGAGCTGGCAAACCACTGATCGATTTTGACCAGATGCTTGCCTTGCTGCTTGGCTTTGTAGTCCAGTTTTTGGATCAGGCTGTGCCAACTGGCATCGGCAATATGTTTTGCCAGCTTGCGGTTTTTCAGCATGTTTTTGACTTTCAGCGTCTCAACCACCACCGCTTGGTTGTCGTCAATGAATTGTCGAGACAGCTTGTGCTGGAAATCAGCACGGGCATTGGCCAGGCGCTCGTGCGCCTTGGCAAGGGTTAGCCGTGCTTTCGCACGGCCCTTGCTGCCTTTCTCGCAGCGGGAGAGCGCTTTCTGCTTGCGGCGCAGGTTGGTGCGCGCACGCTTGAGAAAGCGGGGATTGGGGGTTTTATGACCCTCCGAGTCGATGGCGAGGTGTGTCAGCCCCATGTCCACACCCAGCACGGCGTCCACTGTTTGCAGCGGTGCCGGGGCTTCCTCTCCGTCATCGACCAGCACCGAGGCGTAGTATTTGCCGGTGGTGGTGCGGGTTAAGGTGATGCTTTTCAGCGTACCGGTGATCTCACGGTGAAGGCGCGCCTTGATAGACGTGAGTTTTGGTATCTTGATCTCGCCTTCACCGAGCTTGATGCCGGTGCAGTGATAGCTCGATTGTTTGCCGTGCTTGCGCTTGAACCGGGGGTAACGGGCTTTTAACTGGGGGTTAAAGAAGTTCTGGAAGGCCCGATCCAGGTTAATGCACGCTTGCTGCAGCGCAATCGAGTCAAAATCCTTGAGCCAGTGATACTTGCGGGACTTCTTCGCCACCGCTAGCAGCGGCTTGAGATCTTTTTTGGCGCGGAGCTTGGTGCCATGCCGTTTGTACTGTGTGCTGATGATATGCAATGCCTTGTTGTATACAAACCGCACCGCGCCGAACTGGGCGTTCAAGAACGCTGCCTGTTCAGGGGTCGGGTAGAGACGTACTTTCGTGGCTTTCAGCATGGCATGGGGCTATTAAAGCTGTATATCTATCCATTATAAGTGGCGAAGGGCAAAGATCAAACCCTGCAGCGCTATCGCGCTGCCCGCTTATATCCCCGCCCGACTGGGCGAGGGTTTACGCGGAGTTTTGCTAAATACCTAGCCGCTATATGAACATCCCCCTATGAAGGAGTCTCCATAGAGGGATGTTTTGCTTCGGAATAAACACTAACGTAAG
>SKHS01000028.1 GCA_007116835.1 Halomonas sp. | reverse complement strand
CAATAACCAGTTGTTTGTATTAACTTAATTTCTTTTTAGTACATTCGTCTACGTCGCCTAAAAATGAATCAGACTGGTCGTCTAGTGGCGCTTCGTGTTCACCACTGGCTACCTGTTGAGGCTCGTCAGGTGCATCCAAAGTACCGTCCGCTTCGCGCTCTGAAGCCGGCTGCTCTAGCGCGTCTTCCGCTTTGTTCGCCCAGCGGCGAAGCTTGCCTGCCAGCTCACTGGCCATGGGCTTAAGCTGCTGGCGATAGTCAGCATCGTAGTCATCCAGCCCATCGCGCACGTTGTAATTACCGGTCGCCCATAGCCGCTTCAAGGCGCGTCGACGCAGTGTTGCGCTAACACCCGACGCCATGAAAACACTGAAATCACTGCCTGCCGGTAAGCTGTCCGGGTCAGGTAACGTGTGATCCAAGCTGCCTGGCAGCGGCGTGTCTTCGACGACGGCCTCCTGGCTACTCAGTGATTCATCACCGTCTGAAACGGCAGTTAGGGCGTCGATCTCTTCGTTTTCAGCGGCGACGTTATCGGTTGGCACGACTGCCTCATCACTTTCGACACCCCGTTTTTTACGTGACCAGCGCTCGAATCGGCTCACAGGGGCTGCTCCTTGGTCGGCGTATCTTTGGCGCGACCGGCCCCCTTATGTTTCTTTTTACGCTTTTCTGGAGGGGCTTCACCATGACGCGCCAAATAGCTTTCAAGCCATATGTGAATCGCCATGGGCATCGGGGCTTCTAACACCTGCTGCTCGCCATCCATCCAGCCCGCCGCCACATCTTGGCTCGCGGTGATAGCGTCAGGCTTAGGGGGTTGACCGGTAAAACCAGCGCGCACAAACAGTCTGGGCGTTGCCGATGTGAGGTTAAAGCGGTAAGCAGCGCGCTCTGTCATATAAAGTTGCAGGCTAAGTACGTTGTCGCCTTGCTCGCTGGGAACAAGCTCAGCGATACGCCACTGCGTTAAGGTGAACCCTTTCACCTGCTTTGGCTCAGCCACCAAGGTAATGCTCAACGAGCGCAGATTATCACTCATACGGATAGACCACCTTAGACTTTGAACGGGTAGACAAGTAAGCCTTTTGAGCGCCATCATCGTCAACTCAGAGTGTTTTACTCAACTATTATTTCTGTCATGGTTACTTCCTAGGTGCCAACGAGGATTGCGGATGTCCGCCCTTCAGCTAAGCCAAGCCCGTTTGCCAGCCACCACCACGATCAATGTTATGGACGCCTATGGTGAAACCCGCCAGCAGGCCGTCGCCGCTGAACGCGCGCTAACGGTTTATCTTAACAAGCGTGAAATTGTCACATTGATGACACTAGGAGACGACCCCGAAGCGCTTGTGGTGGGCTACTTACGCAATCAAGGACTGCTACGCTGCGCCGAAGACCTGCTGGTTGTACAGGTAGATTGGGATGTCGAAGCTGCCGCCGTTGTTACTCGCCACTTACCCGACGATTTAGAGAGTCGCTTAAGCACACGCACCGTTACCACTGGCTGTGGTCAGGGAACGGTGTTCGGCAAATTGCTAGAGCAAACGTCGCTCTCTGCGCTGCCAACAACGCCGCTTGCTCAGTCGACGCTTTATCAGCTGCTCACTAACTTGAACAGCTATAATGACACCTACCGCAGTGCAGGCGCGGTGCATGGCTGCGCACTATGCCGTCAACATCAAGTACTCGACTTTGTGGAAGACGTTGGGCGACACAACGCGGTTGATACGCTGGCAGGCCGTCAGTGGCTCAACCAAGCACAGAGCGGCAGCGCGGATATTTTCTACACCACTGGCCGCCTAACCTCTGAGATGGTGTTGAAAGTCGCGCAAATGGGCATCAGTGTGCTTGTGTCTCGTTCAGGCGTTACCCAGAAAGGCGTGGAACTTGCGGAGCGCTTTGGCGTGATGCTGATAGCCCGTACCAAAGGTAAAAGTTTCCAGGCAATAAATACTGTGGGCCGCTTAGCACTCGATGCCATTCCAGCCAAGCCGCCTAGCGCGCGCACATCTAAGGAGGCGGGGCTATGATCACTCCCCAGGCAATCACCGGTATGATTCTTGCTGGCGGCGAAGGCCGCCGTATGGGGGGACGCGATAAAGGCCTTGAACCCTTCGCCGGGCTGCCGCTGGTCGCCCATATCGCTAAGCGCTTTGATGGCCAAGTCGCTGAGCTGTTGATTAATGCAAATCGTAACTTAGACGCCTACACGCTGTTTGCAACACGTATCATTGAAGATACCGAAGGCGGTTTTCAAGGCCCACTAATGGGTATTTACAGTGGGCTACGCGCAGCCAACACGCCTTGGCTGCTGGTCGCCCCCTGTGACACACCTGCCCTACCCAATGACTTGGTGGCTCGTATGGTAGCGGGGATCAACGCCGGGGGTCGCGAGCACGATATCGCGGTTGCCTTTGACGGCGAACGTTTGCACCCAGTCGTCGCGCTGCTGCGCACCTCGCTTGCCGATGACCTAGCACATACGTTGGCTAACGGCGAACGCAAAATCGACCGCTGGTACGCCCGCCACGCCTGGTGCAAGGTAGATATGTCGGACTGCCCGGAAGCCTTTGCCAACTTAAATACCGAGGAAGAAAAGTCTCGTTTGGAACTCGCTGTAAGCACTGTTGCTAATTCTCAGGGCGCTTCCTCAAAGGAAACACCATGAGCCTATCGTGCTTTGAGCTGGGTGAGCAGATGCTGAGTGTTGACGCCGCCCGGGAGGCGCTGACGACACTGGTAGGGCAACCCGTGGCGATAGAAACCGTCGCGCTTAACCAGGCCTACGGCAGACGGCTAGCCACGGATATCACCGCCCCGATCAACGTGCCACAAAACACCAATGCGGCCATGGATGGCGTGGCTCTGGCATGGCCACACACGCAGCCTACCCAAACCACGTGGCCAATTGCAGGCGATGCTGTTGCAGGGCAAGCGTTTGAAGGCAAGGTGCCTTTCGGCTACTGCGTACGCATTACCACGGGCGCTCCATTGCCCCAGGGCACCGACACCATCATCATGCGCGAGCAGCTTGCCGAGCACGCCGACAGTGTCACCATTGACACACCAAGCCGTGTCAGCCATGGTCAGCACGTTCGCCAGGCAGGGGAAGATATTGCCGCTGGCGAAGTAGCGTTAAAATCCGGCACGCGGTTAGATGCCGCGGGCTTGGGGCTAGTTGCGTCACTGGGCTACGCTGACGTGCGCGTTTTTAAGCGTCCCAACGTGGCTATTTTTTCCACTGGCAATGAAGTTACCGCGCCTGGCAAAGCGCTGCCCAGCGCTGGCATCTACGATGCTAACCGCTTCACGTTAATCGGCCTGCTTAACGAACAAGGAGCAAAGGCCATTGATCTTGGTATCCTGCCTGACGATCCTGCCGCCATCCAGCATGCTCTGGCTAACGCCGCTCAGCAGTGCGATTTAGTGATTACTAGCGGGGGCGTTTCTGTTGGCCACGCGGATTACACCCGAGACGCATTGGAACAATTAGGCCAGCTGGCTTTTTGGCGCGTGGCGCTGCGCCCTGGCCGCCCCATGGCCTGCGGCTGGCTTGGTGAATCGCGCACCCCATTTGTGGGGTTGCCCGGCAACCCCGTGGCAGTCATGGTAACCTTTGCGCAATTCGTGGTGCCATTACTGCAGCGTTTACAAGGGCAACCACCCTCCTCGCCGCGTCGACTAACGGCCATCGCTCAAGCGCCGTTAAAAAGTCGCCTGAATCGCACCGACTTTATACGCGGTATTTATTCAAGTGATGCTCAGGGCGTGCTACATGTGCAAAGTACCGGTGCTCAAGGCTCAGGGATGCTGACCTCGATGGTAGCAGCCAACTGCTTAATTGAGCTGGGCGATGACCGGGATGGTGCTCAACCCGGCGAGGCGGTCTGCATTCAACCGCTAACGAGGTGGCAATGACCGAACAGCTGAACACCAACCAACTGATTGACGACTTTGGCCGTCGCGTTCGCTATGTACGCATTTCCGTAACAGATCGCTGTGACTTCCGCTGCGTTTATTGTATGAGTGAAGAGATGACCTTCCTGCCACGCGCCCAGGTGCTTACGCTGGAAGAGCTAGCCATGGTGGCACGCGCGTTCACTGAGTTAGGCGTTGAAAAAATCCGCTTAACCGGTGGTGAACCACTCGTGCGCAGAGACATTGAACAACTGGTAGACGAGATTGGCGTACTGCCCGGTCTTAACGACTTCACCATGACCACCAACGGCGCAAGCCTTCGCAAGCATGCCAAGCGGCTCTATCAAGGCGGCCTAGGTAGACTTAATATCAGTCTGGACTCTCTTGACCCCGACCGCTTTAAGCAACTAACCCGTACCGGCGATTTAGCCAAGGTGATTGATGGCATTCATGCCGCCCAGGAAGCAGGCTTTAAGCGCATCAAACTCAACGCCGTGATCATGAAAGGCCGCAATGAAGACGAAGTGCTGGATCTCGTCACGTTCGCTCGGCAAGAAGGGCTCGATATTAGCTTTATCGAAGAAATGCCGTTGGGCGACGTCTCCGATCATTCGCGGGCGGAAACGTTTTACTCCAGTGATGATGTTCAGGCATTAATCGAGACCTGCTATCCTCTCACGCCTACCACAGAGACGACGCCTGGGCCTTCGCGCTATTTCAAAATGGCCGACAGCGACAGCCGGGTCGGGTTTATTTCACCCCACAGCCACAATTTTTGCGATAGCTGCAACCGCGTAAGGGTAACTGTTGAAGGCCGATTACTGCTCTGTTTGGGCAACGAGCATTCCGTCGATTTGCGCGCCGTACTGCGCCGATACCCAGGCGATATGCAGGCATTAAAAACGGCCATTATTAACGCCTTGCCGCTTAAGCCGGAGCGCCATCATTTCACTACCGATGGCGATGTTCAGGTGGTACGCTTTATGAATATGACAGGAGGTTAACCATTGGCAGCAGCCACTCGCGTGCCGGTACACATCGTGACTGGCTTCTTAGGCAGCGGCAAAACAACGCTTATCCACAGCCTGGTTGCGCAAAAGCCTGTGGATGAAAAGTGGGCCATCTTAGTCAATGAGTTTGGTCAGATCGGCATTGACCAAGCGATGTTCGAACAGCGCCAGGATGTCGTCGTTAAAGGTCTGCCCGGTGGCTGCCTCTGTTGCCAGCTGGCCTTTGTGCTCCAGGCTGCGCTGGTCAATTTACTCGCCCGCAACAAGCCAGACCGTGTCATTATTGAACCTTCAGGGCTGGGCCATCCGGCCGGCTTACTCGACCTATTGCGCAGTGAAGCCTTCAACGACGTGGTGATCGTGCAGGATATTATTGCCACCCTGGATCCACGCCGTCTGGATGAACCTCGGGTACGCCAACACGACACCTTTCAAGACCAGCTTTCTATGGCCGATGCCGTAGCGATCACGATGGGTGAGCAAGCAAGCGCTGAACAACACGAGCGTGCACAGCAATACATCGCCAAGCTCTGGCCCCAGCGCAAGTGGGTTCACCGCATTGAGCACGGAACGCTGCCGCTGGCACTGTTAATTGAAAGTGACCAAGCCAGTGTCCGCAACGCTACGGCCATGCCAGACACGCATCGTCAACTGATAGCCAACCCCAGCCTTGAAGGCAGCTTTTTTCATGCCCCCCCGCAGCGCAACCAGCCGCAGCAGAAGCGCGCTAGCAGCCTTGGCTACACCAGCACAGGCCTTCGCTGGCACCCAGACGAACACTTTGACCTTGATCGTTTAGCCGCTTACTTAAGCGAGCTGCCCGCTACCGCGCGAGCCAAAGGTGTCTTTCATACCGAACAGGGCTGGAAGCAGCTCAATCGAGCCGATGGAACCCTCAGTGTTGGTAGCAGCGCCTGGCGTCAAGACTCTCGGCTTGAAGTGATTACTCCTGACAGCCACGCCGACACTCACAGGCATTTACTGACAGCACTACAATCATACGGGGCACTGCTAAACTGATTGCCTGGGGCTGACTGTTTTTAACAGATTGTGGTGGAAAGACTGCTCTGGAAAGAGTGCCTAGAAAGATTGTTCTGGAAAGAGTGTCCTGGGCCAAAAATGCTTCCCGAGCAGCTCATTCAGGGCTAGCGAGACTGCGCCATTAGTGCTTGCTCAATATCCTCCACTGGCATGGGTCGACCAAATAAATAGCCTTGGAAAGCCTGACAGCCATGAGCCAGCAGCCAGGCCTTCTGGTCGTTTGTTTCTACCCCTTCTGCAATAACATCTAGATGTAAGCTTTTCGCCAGTGCAATGGTACTCTCCACAATCGTCGCGTTTGCGCTGCTTTCTAACACTTGATGAACAAACGACTGGTCGATTTTGAGTTGATCCAGCGGCAGCTGGGCAAGATACGCCAGCGATGAATACCCCGTTCCAAAATCATCCAGCGAGAAACGCACGCCCAAAGCTTTCAGCCTCAGTATTTTGTCACGAGCATCGTCGCGAGCTTCAACAAATAGCGTTTCCGTCACTTCCAGCTTCAGGCGCTCAAGCGGTGCTTGCGTGCGCACAAAAATCTGCTGTAATCGATCCATGAAATTACTGTCACGAAACTGTAGCGGGCTGATATTCACAGAAATTGTCAGCGCGCACAGTGCCGGTTTTGTGGCCCACAGGGCTAACTGGCGGCAGGCAGCGTCTATCACCCACGCCCCTACATCATTAATTAGCCCGGTACTCTCCAACAGCGGAATAAATTCCCCAGGCGATACCATTCCCCGCTCGGGATGCTGCCAGCGCAACAACGCTTCGACGCCAGTAAAGTGACCAAAACGATCCACTTGGGGTTGGTAATATAATAGCCACTGATGGTTTTCCAGGGCTTGCTGCAAGTCGGTTTCAAGCTTAACCCGCTCAAGCAGTGCGGCCTGCATCGCAGGATCAAAGAAACGTACCATGCGCCGCCCACTCACTTTTGCTTGTAACAAGGCCATATCGACCTGCTGCAAATAGTCTTCAGCGCTGCGCTTACTGTCGGACATGATAGTAATACCGACACTCGCCGTGACCATGACCTGTTCGTCAGCACAGCTAATTGGCTTCTCCAGGGCATTCAGAAGCTTCTGAGCAATATGCTCTGCTAGGTATCGTGTTTGCCGAGGACTGCCATCCAGCCCCTCGACCAGCACAGCAAATTCATCACTGCCCAATCGCGCCAAGGTATCGGTATCGCGCAACATTTGCCCAAATCGATGGGCAACACCCTGCAGTAACTGGTCCCCCGCAAGATGCCCTAAGGTATCGTTAACATGGTTGAAGCGATCGATGTCAATGACCAGTAACGCCCCACAGCGCTGATGGCGGTTCAACTCTTTTAATGCCGCTTCCATTCGATCCATAAACAGGCGCCGGTTTGCAAAACCGGTCAGTGGGTCATAAAACGCCAGCTGGTGAATCTCCTGCTCAGCGGCTTTACGCTCGCTGATATCACTCATGGTAGCAACGTAATTAGTAAGCACACCATTTGCATCGTAAACAGCGCTGATCGTCAGCCACTCAGGAAACAGCTCACCATTTTTGCGCTGATTCCAGATTTCCCCTTCCCAGCTTCCCGTGGTGCTCACGCATTTCCATAAGCGTCGATAAAACACCGCATTATGGTGGCCAGAACTGAACATCCGAGGGTTTTTACCGATCATTTCGGCATCGCTGTAGCCAGTAATGCGCTTAAACGTCTCGTTAACTTTTAAAATATTTCCCCAGGCATCGGTCACCATGATGCCTAAATGCGCCTGAAAGGCGGCCGCCGCAATCTGCAGCTCCACTTCGGCGCGCTTCGCTTCGGTAATATCACGGTTCACCGATAACACTCCCTCAAGTTGCCCCTCACTAGTTATTAGCGGGCTAACGGTGGCATGAAAATGGTGAAGCCTTGTCTCAATAGTCAACGGGTATTCAAACTGCTCTACCTTATGAAACTTTCGCACACGCTCAAAAACATCGGCAAATGCACTGGCTAACGAACCAGGTAAGAGATGGGTAAAGTGTTTACCCAGAGCATCTTGGCTATTAACAAGCAGCTGACCAGGAGCAACCGCATGGATGTAGCTAAAACGCCCCTCGACATCAAACACAAAAATTAAATCTTGAATAGAATGCACCAGCGCATCCATGCGAGCCCCGCGCGCTTGGGCGTCTGCACGTGCTTGCTCGCGCTCTTTTATCCGCTGATGTAACTGATAAGCCAACGTTAAACGGTTCAGATAGTGGCGAACCCCCCAGGCTCCCAATAACATAATCAACCCAACCACCAAGAGCAACACGAGCAAGCGCTGACGCCACCCCGTCGTCAGCGTGTGAAGATCAACCCCCACCACCACAAACACCGGGTATGGATCAATTCGCTGCATGTGGAATAATCGGTCGCGCCCATCAATGGGGGAGCTGGCCGTCACTGTGCGGGACTTGCCGCCACTGGCCAGCCACTGCTGTGTCGTCGGAGCATCAATGCGACTACCAATCATTATCTCCTGGTGCGGCGCTGGTTGCCTAGCAATCACTTTTAGATTTTCATCTATTAGCGCGATGCTCTCCCCTTCATATACCCGCATCTGCTCCAGCGCGTCGGCTAGAACCTGCGGCTTAATACGGGCCATTACAACACCCGTAAAATCACCGGCATCATTTTCCAAGCGCAGGCCATGGTAGAGATAAAAACGCTCACTATTCGCTCTCTCTAACAGCGGCGTCATTATCTCAGTCTGTTCACGCTGCTCCAAGGTGCGAAAAAAATCGCTATCACTCAGGTTTATCTCAGCATGAGATTCACTGCCACTGCTCACCCATACACGCCCGCTGGCATCCAGGATACTCACTTCATCGATGAGCGGCGCATACTGAACGAGATTTTCTAACGTTCGCTGAACGGCACTTATCTGCTCAACGTCCGAACGTTCTGACGCCACGTTTGTGGTTTTATAGATTTCCAGCAGTTCCGACAGGCTAAACAACCCTTGGCCGCTTTGCCCAAACACGCCTTTTACCCACTCAGAAGCCACGCTAGCGCGTGCAATTACGCGTGATTCAGCGGCGTTGACTTCCTGCTGATATTGCCCTTTGAGCAGCCAGCCAAACAGCAGCACCATCACGCATAGCGACAACACATAGACCGTAATAACACGTCGCTTTTGTCGACGGTAATCAGGCATCGCCTGCACATTTTCAGATACCCCATCACTGCGAGATAGCAGCATTATACGTAGGCCTTATTCAGGTTTTTCGCAGCACACCTGATACAGTATAAAAAGAACGTTAGACGGATACATCGCAGCAACTTGCCAGAAGCACGCCTTAATAGTGGCGTGGCTTCTTTTTGATGTATATCAATTTTTAGCAAAATGGCTCATCAAAAAGCGTTATTTTACTGACTTTCGAGGCTTCCATGGCACCGTTAGGCCAAATGAGTGACTACGAAGTACGCTTAGTGCGTATCTTTAAAGCGGTGGTGGAGTGCGGTGGTTTCACCGCTGCGGAAACCGCCTTAGGCATCAGTCGCTCCGCCATTAGCCAACACATGAATGATTTGGAAAGCAGGTTAGGCTTTTCGCTGTGTCAGCGTGGCCGTAGCGGGTTTAGTTTAACCGAAGAGGGCAAAGAAATTTATCAAGCGGGCTTAACGCTCTTAACTGCCTTGGACGCCTTTAAAAGCGATGTCAACGCCTTGCACCACACTATTAAGGGCGAACTGAACATTGGCATCACCGATAACCTAGTCACGTTACCCGCTATGCATGTTACCCATGCGCTCGCCAAGCTCACAGCACCTAGCCACACCGTCACCGTTCACATTCAGATGGAGCCTTCAGACGCTGTTATTCGCAGCGTGATCGATGGTCACTTGCATGTCGGCGTAGTGCCCGCCGTTAACTTGCCCACCAGCTTAGAAACACACCACTTGTACGATGAGCCCTCCTATCTTTACTGCGCAGCCGGCCACCCACTATTTACTGCAACCGATGAAGCGCTAACGGCTGAAAAGATCGCCTCTTACCCAGCAATAGCCCCCCGCTACCCTCTCCCAAGCGATGCGCGTAAAGCACATGAAGCGCTATATTTACAAGCCTCTGCATCTGACCGAGAAGGTGCCGCTTTTTTAATCCTAACCGGCCGTTTTATCGGCTTTCTGCCAGAACATGTCGCCGCCCAATGGGTTAGCGCAGGCAAAATGCGGGTAGTCCACCCAGCAACCCAGTGCTACCGCATTCCATTTGTACTGATCACTCGCCATGACCGCCGCCCCAACCGGGTAGTGGATGCATTTTTAGGCTTTGTGAAAGGCGCCGCGTAAGCGGCGCAGCTTCCCCTCATTACAATCGACAAAGCTCGGCAATGGCCGAGCTTTCCGTTGACTGACACACATCTAAACGCCAACAGCAGTCACGGATAAACGCGGGCTAGCTTAACTGCTAATCCGCGCTCAGTTGATTATAGTGAAGGGTCATTGAACCCAGGCAAACGACGCTTGATCGCCTGGGCCACCTTTGGGACCGCCACCAGACGGATCAGGTAGGCAATCACAAGACCACCGATAATCGAAAACAGCATGCCCATCCCAACACGAAACATCAGTGCGGTGAAGAACGCGGCGAGCACCGCGGTCAGGATTTCTTCTACATGACCTTGAATCCATTCCCGCCAACTGGGTTGCATAAGCGTCTCCTTTCATTGCGCTAAGGTTAATTATACGGTGGCTAACGCATTGAGCGCCGCACTTATTCAACGACCAGTATGCATGACGTGGTCTGTTCGAAACACCATTGCCGCAGCGCTTAGTGAATCTGAATCCGGTAGAGAACACAGTAAACGGCAGGCAGAACAATTAGGGTGAGCAGTGTTGCCACTCCTAGACCGCCGATCAGTGCGACCGCCATGCTGGCGAAAAATGCATCGCTAATCAGCGGTATCAGCCCCAACATAGTGGTTAGTGCAGCCATGGCAACCGGCCGAACGCGACTGACTGCCGCCCGCACGACCGCGTGGTAGCGGTCTTTATGTAACGGTAGCTGCACATTGATTTCCTCTACCAGCACAATGGCATTTTTGATCACCATGCCAATCAAACTCAGCGTGCCTAGCAGCGCCATAAACGAAAACGGCATACCGGTGATTAGCAGAGCAATCACCACCCCAATGATAGTCAGCGGCACCAGGAACCAAACGGCCAATGCTTGACGGAAGTTATTAAACAGCACCACCGTAATGATAAACATAACGGCCAACCCTAACGGCAACGAGGCAAAAAGCGCACGCTGTGCATCGCCTGACGTCTCAAACTCGCCCCCCCACTCCAGCCGATACCCAGGGGGTAGCTCCAGCGCTTCTACTTGTGGCCGTACTTGGTCGAGTACGCTGGCTGCTGTTACGCCGCTTAAAGGGTGGGGCTCGCCATATACCGCCAGCATCCTTTCGCGGTTACGGCGCATAATCAGCGGGTCGGCTACCTGGGTTGTCACATCACGCATCACTTGGTCAGCGGTGATATAACGCCCCTGTTCGGCACTCCATACGTTCAATGAGCCTATATTGTCGATGTCATTGCGCTGCGCCGGTATCGCTCTGGCGACAATGGGAATCAGATCACTACCATCACGATACACACCCACTTGACTGCCACTGGTGCTTAGCGCCAGGGTGGCCGCCAGACTTTCTCGTGTAACGCCCAACCGCCGCGCCGCATCTTCAGCAAAAATAGGCACCACTGACTGCACCCGGTTACGCCAGTTAGTGCGCACGCTGATCAGGTCGGGCGTGTCATGAAACAGCGCCGCGACTTGATCACCTAACTCGCGCAGTACCGCTGGGTCGCTGCCGTAGAGTCGCGCTTCAAGCTTAGCTTTAGGGGCAGGGCCAACCTCCAGCGGCGCTATCTTGTAATCGATGTCGCTATGGTCGCGCGCAAGCGTTGCTTCAACATCCGCCATGCGCGCTTGCTGGGTGGCTTTATCATTGGTTTCGATAATTAGCTGCGCATAGCTAGCAAAGCGATCTTCCGGCGCGTAGGTAAGCGTAAAACGCTGGGCGCCGCCCCCCACAATGGTGGTCAGTTGGTGGATGCCCTCCATCCCCATCACACTCTCTTCAAGCTCAGCGACCCGCCGCTCGGTTTCGAGAATATCGGTGCCTTCCGGGGTGCGGTAATCAACAAAGAAAATAGGCGTATTGGAGGCTGGGAAAAAGGCGTTTTTCACATAACCAAAGCCAAACACTGCACCCGCTAGCATAACCACCACCGTGCCAAGCGTTACCCACTTCCACCGTATCCCCTCGATGATGAC
Organism: Halomonas sp.; assembly: GCA_007116835.1. Lineage (GTDB taxonomy): Bacteria > Pseudomonadota > Gammaproteobacteria > Pseudomonadales > Halomonadaceae > Vreelandella. The sequence goes on along the minus strand of SKHS01000028.1, from coordinate 5,000 downwards.
TCGGTTAAACAGCCGGTATATTCTTCCTTGGTAAGGATCTTCATCACCGCTACTAGGTGCCACATTGCGAAACAACAGTTTGAAGTAAAAAGGCGTTAGCGTGAGCGCAGCAAACCAGCTCAGTAGCAGGGAGTACAACAGCACGTAAAAAAGCGAGCCAATAAACTCACCTGTTGTATCCTGGGACAATCCGATCGGCGCAAAGGCCGCCACCGCAATTAACGTTGCAGCCAGCAGCGGCCACGCATTTTGCCGAACCACCTGATGCGCTGACTCACGAATACTCTGACCACGTTTTAGGCCAACCAGCATACCTTCGGTCACCACAATGGCATTATCCACCAACATGCCTAGCGCAATAATAAGGGCACCTAGGGAAATTTTCTCTAGCTGCAGGCCGTGAATGCGCATGAACATGAACGTGCCAACAATAGTGACTAGCAGAATAAAGCCCATCAGCAAGCCACTGCGCCAGCCCATAAACAGCATGAGTACCACAATGACAATAGCAACCGCCTGAATCAGGCTGACCAAAAACCCCGATACCGACTCATCCACCACCTTGGGCTGGTCATAAACAACGTTAAGCTCCATACCCAGCGGCGTGCGTGCTTCCAGTTCGTCGAGTCGCTGCTCAAGACGAGCGCCCACCTCAACAACATTCACGCCACTTTCAAACGAAATCCCCAGGGAAATAGCATGCCGTCCTTTATCGCGATACAGCTGTTGGGGGCGTTCTTCCAAACCGCGGGAAATTTCAGCGATATCGCTCAATCTCACCAGCTCACCGCTGCCTTCACTAACAATTAGCGCACGCAAATCTTCAATATCCGCCGCACTGCCAGAGGGCGTAATTCGAAACCGCTGGCCGTCTTGCTTTAAGTGACCCGAATCCACCACAGCATTTTGGGTCTCCAATAGCTGCTGTAACGATGTTAGTGGGATATTCAGCGCACGCAGCCGTTCGCGGTCTACTTCAATAAAAATGCGCTCGCCTCTTACCCCAGCCAACGAGACTTTTTCAACACCATCGACCAGTGCAAGTTCGCGCTTCAGAAACTCGGCATGATCTTTTAAGTCAGGCATTTCGTAGCCATCGCCGGTGAGATTGATCAGCAAACCGAAGACATCGCCAAAATCATCGTTCACCCGCGACTCGTGGGCACCTGGTGGCAAAGAGGGCTGAGCATCGCCTACTTTACGGCGTAAAAAATCCCACAGCTGCTCAAGCTCATCGTTTTGCACCGTGCTTTTTAGCTCAACGGTAATCTGTGAAAGGCCATCAGAGCTCACCGAACTAATACGCTTCACCGACGGCATTTCCTGAATGGCTTCTTCTAGTGTCGAGGTAATTTCTTGCTCGACCTCTTCTGGCGTCGCCCCTGGGTACTGGGTCGTGACCAGCGCATTGCGAATGGTGAACTCAGGAAACTCAAGCTGTCCCATACCAGTGAAGGCCAGTGACCCACCGACCAGAAGCACCACTGTTAGCAGATAGCTGGCCGCGCGGTGGCGTAAGAAGTAATCAACCATCTTAGAGCCCCTGTTCCTTTTCCCACGGAGTTACTCGCATGTCGGCGCTAAGTCGCGGCGCGCCAGCAGCCACAACACGATCGCCAGCATCCAGCGCGCCACTCACTTCCAGGCCTTTTGACGTTAAACGCCCCACCTCGACCGGCACAGCTTCAACACGATCAGGCGCTATAAAACGCCACACCACTGCTTGCTCAGGGTTTTCACCAAGATAGCTAAGGGCATCTGGTGGTAAATGCCAAACGGGGTTTTCCTGGGTTGGCAACAGTTGCCCCAAGTCGAGCCGTACCGTCGCACTCATGCCATCAAGCAGGGTAATATCGTCCGGCTGCGCTAGGCGCAGAGTCACTTCGTAAGCAAGGCTTTGTGCAGAGGTTTGGGTGGTATAAGAGGCCAGCCGTGCAAGGTAAGGTTTTTCACTATTACCAAAGCGCACTTCGAAGGCCATCGCCGTTTCAAAGGGAGTGGTCTCGTCCTGTCGGGGTATCTGCTGCACAATCTGCTCAGGCAGATGAAACACGACATCTAGCTCTCCTGGCTGCTGAATGACCGCCACTGTTTCTTGCACTTGGACAATCTGACGGTTATCGACCGGCACTCGGGCAATCACGCCGTCATAAGGCGCACGTAGCCGAGTGTTCTCTAGCCGCTCTTCAGCCTGCTCAAAGGTCGCCTGGGCCGCGCGCAACTCAGCATCCGACTCATCAAACTGTGCCTGACTGACCGCACCACGCTCCAGTGTATAACGCATTCGCTCCCGCGTTGCGCGGGCCAACTCTAGCCTCGAACGTACGCTATCTAGCTCGCTACGCGCGTTGCGGTCGTCAATACGCGCAATTAGGGTTCCTTCCGTTACCCGCTGGCCGGGGCTCACGTTCAGCTCTAATAATTCGCCTGCCATGCGAAACGATAAATTACTCCGTGTGGTCGCTTCAACGCGCGCTGGAAATTGGCGTTGTAACGTTGCACTAGCCGCCTCTAACGTCATCAGTTTCACCGGCCGAGGCGGGGTTTCGTGCTGGCTTTTAGCATGTACAGCTCCCGCTACCAGCAGCAGAACCAGCAGCGCTGGCAACAATCGAATCACAGTCTTATGCACAGCGGACTCCTCGGCGGTGTTTAAAAACGTTTAACAACACATGTCAGTGAAAACCTTCACTGACATTCATGAATGTCAGTATACATGTATACTAATGTCCTACTGGGGACTTTGCCATCCAGCAATGCCAATATATGGCCCTTTTTATGGTTAGGAGCTGCTATGTCACGCCGCAAAGCCGAAGCGGAACGCACCCGTGAAGCTATTCTCGATGCCGCAGAAACGCAGTTTCTTACCCAGGGCGTGTCGCGAACCACACTGGCACATATTGCCACTGAGGCGGGCGTTACCCGTGGTGCCATTTACTGGCACTTTGAAGACAAGGCTGCGGTATTCAATGCCCTGTTAGAGCGCGTTCGCGTACCGCTCGATGAAATTGTCGATGATGCTATCCTTCGGCTGGGAACATCGCCCACTGAGTGCTTGCACGCCATTGCCCAGTGCGCACTAGGGGCGATCTGCCATAACCTACCTCTACAGCGCGCAGCAACCATCGTGCTACATCGCTGTGAAAAGCTGGAAGATCATCACCCGCGTATTAGTATGATTACTCAGCTCTCTGAGCATGCAAAAACACAGGTAGAGCAGCTCTTTGAGCAGGCTCAACAACATGGTCATTTACGGCCTGGTCTCAGCCCCGCAAGTGCCCGCCGTCAGTTTCACGGTTTTTTGCTCGGCATATCGTTCAACTGGTTGCAGGATCCAGAGCAGTTTGTTTTGGCAGACGAGTACGAGAGCATGGTCGATACGCTCATGCGGGGCCTGTTGGTAGAGCCTCATGCGAGATAGCATCACGCTTATTTCACATCCAGCAGATAGCCATAAAACGCTGTATTTCGCTGCCAGCCTAATGACTCATAAAGGTGCTGGGCGCGCTCGTTTTCTACCTGGGTCATCAGAATCAAACGCGCAACGCCATGTTCACGCGCCAGCTGGGTCGCCGCCTCCATCAGCGCCCTGCCCGTGCCTTTATCGCGGCACTCTGGCTGTACAAAGAGGTCGTTTAGCGTCCAACGGGCATTCAGACCCACCGTGGAAACCCCAGGATAAAGCTGCACGAAGCCGGTGAGGTTACCTTCACTGTTTTCGCTAACCAGAATGCGCGAGTCCGCCTGCCCAAAGCGCTGCCGCAAGAAATCACGCGCCGAAGCGATATCACTCGGCTGCTGATAGAATTGCCGGTAGCCCTCCAGCAACTCGGTTAAGGCCTCAAGATCGTGAATGGTTGCCGCGCGAATTGTGGTCATAGTGCTATCTCCTAACATCATTATTTATTACGAAGCTAACGTCATCCCAACTCTGTATTTCCAGCCTTTAGTAAACAACGTATCGGCAATGGAATACAGTAGGAGCAATACAAACGGAGACGTTTCCACGCCTGATGTTATTGCCCCTGATGGACACCCGCGCTGCCAGTGGTGTGGAGGTGCCGCCGAGTTCCTGCCCTATCATGATAACGAGTGGGGATTTCCGGTAGCTGACGACCAGCGGCTATTTGAGAAGCTCTGTTTGGAAAGTTTTCAGTCAGGCTTGAGCTGGCGCACCATTCTCAACAAGCGCGAGAACTTCCGTGGCGCCTTTCATCACTTCGACTTCTATCAGGTTGCCCGCTTTGGCGAAGAGGATGTGCAACGTTTGCTACAAAATGCCGGCATTATTCGACATCGTGGCAAAATTGAAGCGGTGATTAATAATGCTCAGCGGGCGCTGGAAATGGTCGAACAGGAAGGCTCGCTGGCCGCGTTCTTGTGGCGCTATGAACCGACCGAATTAGCACCACCACAATCCCAAACCACCTCGTTTGAATCCATCGCACTTGCTAACGAATTGAAAAAGCGCGGCTGGAAATTCGTTGGACCTACCACCGTGTTTGCGTTTATGCAGGCCATGGGGCTACTCAATGACCACTCGTTAACGTGCATCACTCGAGAGCGGGTAGAGCAAACGCGGCAGAAATTTCAGCGACCTACATAGCAACAGCGGCACGAGACACTATACTTTTTGCACGAACGCGCCATGTCCAGATGACCGGTCTGCGTATTCGCTGGGTATCTTCTTGTAGTAGGGTATGATTTTTACACACTTATCAATACACCGAACAGTACGGGGACAACACGTTCCCAATGGGGTTAACGTGGTTCAATCGCTCCCTTCACACACAGAATCCCGCGCTTCGATATACAAGGCATGGAGCGTGCATGTCTTTACGGCCAGTGGCGTACTGCTCGGCACGATGGCGCTGCTCTCGCTAATCGACAACAACCCAATTGCCTGCCTGCTCTGGCTTGGCGCAGCGATGATGATCGATGGGATCGACGGCACCTTAGCACGTAAGTACGAAGTAAAAACTATCCTGCCTCACTTCGAT
>SKHS01000149.1 GCA_007116835.1 Halomonas sp. | reverse complement strand
CGAGGGATCACCCTGCACCACAATGCGGGTTTTAAACGTCGAAATGGTGTCTTGGTAGGCTTCGCCAAGGCTGGCAATGACATTTTCATGGGTGCTGCCGAAATGCTCAGCCTGCCCCTGAACACGGGATAGCTTTTGACCCAGTACATCCATCATCTGGCGATCAGTGCGCAGCTTGTTCATCAGCAGTAGCAGTGAAAAACCGTAGCGCAGCACCACGGGGTTTGCCTGCTTGCGGCCAACCAGCGCTTCTAGCGTATCTAGCCCGCGGCGCAGGTTGTTGGGGTGGCCGCCATAGATGGCTTCAAAGCTATCTGGGTTGGTGTCTACCGTCGCGTTAATCAGCGTTTCCCAAGCGCGGGGGTCGACTTGCCCTGTGCGTGCGAGCTCATCTACTAAGCTTGCTGCTTGAAAGACCCCGGCGAGTGCCAACGCTTGGCGGGCGGCTTTAGAATCTGGCGCGCGGTGAATAGGGGTAGCGCTCATGCAGCGGCCTCCGTTGTGTTCCAAGTGGCGCGAATAACGCCGCCGCCTAAGCAAATATCACCCTCATAAAGTACCAATGACTGGCCAGGTGTCACCGCCCATTGAGGATCATCAAATACTACCTCGACCGTGCCATCGGGTAGCGCATGGACTTCACAGGGGCAGTCACTTTGACGATAGCGAGTCTTGGCGGTGAAGCGGCCGTGCGTGACAGGCGGCTCACCGGCTACCCAATCCATCGCTTCAGTGGCCAGAGCATTGCTAAATAGCAGATGATGGTGCTTGCCTTGAACGACAATCAGTACATTGCGATCTAGGTCTTTGGCAGCAACATACCAGGGGTCTTCCGAGTAGTTGGCTAGGCCACCAATGCCTAACCCTTGACGCTGCCCAAGGGTGTAGTACATCAGCCCCATATGTTTGCCAATAACGTCGCCTTCGGGCGTTTCAATATGGCCGGGCTGTGCGGGCAGGTATTGCTGCAAAAAGTCGCGAAAACGGCGCTCGCCGATAAAGCAAATGCCGGTAGAGTCTTTTTTCTTGGCCGTGATGAGGTCGTGCTGCTCAGCCAGTGCCCGAACGGCGGGTTTTTCCAATTCGCCTACGGGAAATAGGGTGCGAGCAATGGCCGCTTCGGGTACGGCATGCAGGAAATAGCTTTGATCTTTATTGCCATCCAAACCTTTTAGCAGGCGTGGGCGACCTTCACGAACCCCTTGGCGCACATAGTGTCCGGTCGCAATTTTGTCGGCACCCAGCATCTCTGCGTATTCCAGAAATACCTTAAATTTGATCTCGCGGTTGCACAGAATATCGGGGTTAGGCGTTCGGCCTGCTTTATATTCCGCCAGGAAATGCTCAAATACGTTGTCCCAATACTCGGCGGCGAAATTGGCTGTATGCAATTTAATACCCAGCTTCGCACATACCGCCTCGGCATCGGCAAGGTCTTCTTTTGCTGTGCAGTATTCGGTGCCGTCGTCTTCATCCCAGTTTTTCATAAACAGGCCCTCAACCTCGTACCCCTGCTGGAGTAGAAGGAGAGCGGAAACCGACGAATCAACGCCGCCCGACATGCCAACAATGACTTTGTGGCTGGCTGGCGTGCTGGCTTCGGACGCTGCATGAATAGACGTGCCATGGGTGGATGTCATTGGCATCCTCAGTTGAAGTGGTGGGCAGTTGGGCGCTAATTATACACGATGCAGGCTTAGTGCTTCGAGTGCTTCACTCGTGAATCACTGCCAGGGGATAACAGCGGCCGCTAATGGCGTTTTCGATTCGCTCAAGTACCAGCGGACTTCGCAGTCGGCCAGCTGCGCCGAGGGCGCTAATGTCATCTAGTGTGAGCCAGTGAGTCGCCGTAATGTCGCTATCAATGGGCGATGAGAGCATGACATCTGGTGTGGCAATAAAGCCGTGGCTATGAAAGGTAAGACCTTCGGGTGTATGGAACACATAAAGTCCCAAATAGCCGGTTAACGTGACCTGCCAAGCGGTCTCTTCTTGCACTTCACGCAGCACAGCGGCCAGTGGCCCTTCGCCTGGCTCTATATGGCCCGCTGGTTGATTAAAGACTGTCTGTGTGTCGCCACGGTCCTCTTCCACCATTAAAAAGCGCCCGCTGCGCTGAATGACGCAGGCGACCGTATTGCGAAGGATGGCGCTGTGCATTGATTCGCTTCCAATCTTTGCGCTGTTATTCATGAGGAGTGCCTGGGTTTGCGTGGCGCTTTTTGTGTGGGGGAGTTGGCGGGGCGCGGGGCATGTAGTGTCTCTTTACGCCACTCTCCGGGAGAGAGGTCGCCCAACTGCCAGGGACCTATCGCCGCGCGCACTAGTCGCAGTGTAGGGAAGCCCACGTGAGCGGTCATGCGCCGGACTTGGCGGTTGCGGCCTTCAGTGATGGTTAGCTCAATCCAACTGGTCACTGGGTGGCGCTTTGGGTTAATGGCAGGATCGCGTTCCGCCAGAGCAGGAGGCGCAATGCGACGCACCTTGGCGGGTTTGGTGGGGCCATCTTTCAAAAGGATACCCTTTTTAAGTGCCGCAAGTGCGGCATCGCTAATCTGCCCTTCTACCTGTACCCAGTAGGTTTTAGGCTGCTTGTGACGCGGGTGGGCGATGCGGTGAATAAGACTGCCATCATCACTTAGCAGCAGCAGGCCTTCTGAATCGTAGTCAAGCCTACCAGCGGCATACACACCCGGCACAGCAATAACATTGGCTAATGTTGCGCGGCCTTGCTTATCGGTAAACTGAGAGAGCATGCGATAAGGTTTATGCAATAAATATAAGGTGCTCATAATCTCTTTACGGGGTCGCCCTTGATTTGTCGACAATCTCTCATGCGATTAAAATGCAGCGCTGGTATACTTCGGAGCTAGCTCTTGAACAGCGGATGAGTCGGCTGGAGTTGCCATAATTATCTGAAAGTACCGCTGAAAGAACCATCGTAAGAACCACCGATTGATAACCGGGAAAGCCAACTATAATGGCCCCGCCTGCTTCGCGGCATGGTCTCTCGTTGAATGAGTCGCGTCGCTCAGGATCTTTATAATCACAGCGATAGAAAAAAGAGGTTAACGCAAAATGTCTAAAACGCCGAAGATCATTTACACGCTCACCGACGAGGCACCCGCGCTCGCGACATACTCTTTGCTACCGATTATTGATGCATTCACCGACGCTGCTGGCATCGAAGTGGAAACCCGGGATATCTCCCTTGCGGCTCGCGTTCTTTCCCTGTTCCCTGACTATTTGACTGAAGAGCAGCGCATTGAGGATCACCTGGCGGAATTAGGGGCGTTGGCCAAGGTTCCAGAAGCTAATATTATCAAGCTGCCCAATATCAGTGCCTCTATGCCGCAGCTGCGCGCCGTGATCAAAGAGCTGCAAGAGCAGGGCTACAAACTGCCCGAGTACCCCGACGAGCCAAGCAGCGACGAAGAGAAAGACATTAAAGCGCGCTACGATAAAGTCAAAGGCAGTGCGGTTAATCCGGTCTTACGTGAAGGTAACTCTGACCGTCGTGCGCCGAAGGCTGTTAAAGAGTACGCACGCAAGTATCCGCATTCAATGGGCGAGTGGAGCCAGGCGTCGCGTACCCATGTTTCGCACATGCATAGCGGCGACTTCTACCACGGTGAGAAGTCGATGACGTTGGATCGTGCCCGTAACGTCAAGATGGAGTTGATCACCGCCAGCGGTGAAACCAAGGTGCTCAAGCCGCGGGTCGAGCTGCTGGAAGGCGAAATCATCGACAGCATGTTTATGAGCAAGAAAGCACTGCTAGCGTTTTACGAGCGTGAAATCGAAGATGCGCGTAAAACCGGCGTGATGTTCTCATTGCATGTTAAAGCGACCATGATGAAGGTCTCGCACCCCATCGTGTTTGGGCACTGTGTCAAAATCTTCTATAAGGACGCTTTTGAGAAGCACGGCGAGCTCTTCAAAGAGCTGGGTGTCGATGTTAACAATGGCATCGCTAATCTCTACGACAAAATTGCTACCTTGCCAGAATCACAGCGTGATGAAGTTATCAGTGATTTGCATGCGTGTCATGACAAGCGCCCAGAGCTAGCAATGGTTGATTCGGCTCGCGGCATCACCAACTTCCACTCGCCCAGCGATGTGATTGTTGACGCTTCTATGCCGGCGATGATTCGCGCGGGCGGTAAGATGTACGGTGCCGATGGCCGTCTCAAAGATGTCAAAGCTGTTATGCCAGAGTCGACATTTGCGCGTATTTACCAGGAAATGATCAACTTCTGTAAATGGCACGGCGCCTTTGACCCAGCCACCATGGGTACCGTTCCTAACGTGGGTCTGATGGCGCAGAAAGCTGAAGAGTACGGCTCTCATGATAAGACCTTCGAAGTGCCTGAAGATGGCGTAGCGAACATCACTGACCTGGATACCGGCGAAGTGCTGTTGTCGCAAAACGTAGAGCAGGGTGATATCTGGCGTATGTGCCAGGTCAAAGATGCGCCGATCCGTGATTGGGTTAAGCTAGCCGTCGAGCGTTGCCGTGACTCTGGTATGCCAACTGTCTTCTGGCTCGACCCCTACCGCCCGCACGAGAACGAGCTGATCAAGAAGGTCAAAATGTACCTGAAAGATCACGACACTGATGGGCTTGAGATTCATATTATGTCTCAGGTGCGGGCGATGCGTTACACCCTTGAGCGGGTGATTCGTGGTCTTGACACTATTTCGGTGACAGGCAACATCCTCCGCGATTACTTGACGGATCTGTTCCCGATTCTAGAGCTAGGTACTAGTGCCAAAATGCTCTCTATTGTGCCCCTGATGGATGGCGGTGGTCTGTTTGAAACGGGCGCTGGTGGCTCTGCACCTAAGCACGTTCAGCAGTTGCTGGAAGAAAACCACCTGCGTTGGGATAGCCTGGGCGAGTTCCTAGCACTGGTGGCTTCGTTGGAGCACCTTGCCAAACGCTTTGGCAACGAGCGCGCGAAAATGCTGGCGAAAGCGCTGGATGAGGCCAATGGCAAGTTCCTGGAAAGCAACAAATCGCCGTCACGTAAAGTCGGTGAACTGGATAACCGCGGCAGCCATTTCTACCT
>SKHS01000293.1 GCA_007116835.1 Halomonas sp. | reverse complement strand
TCGATACCCAAGTTGGTATGCAGCGGCATCAAACGCGTATTGATTTGATGCGCTTTGTCCGAATCTCCCGCCATAGCAGCGGCACAAAGGTCGTGCATCGCTTTGGGTGCCACATTCGCGGTGACCGAAATATCGCCATGCCCCCCCATCAACATAAAGTCACAGGCGGTAGCATCATCACCGGAGTAGAGCATAAAGTCGCTGCCTTTCAAGCGAGAGATTAGATCCTCTGCACGCTCAAGGTTCCCGGTCGCGTCTTTTAAACCGATGATATTTTTTACTTCAGCCAAGCGCACTACCGTTTCATTATAGAGATCAGAGCAGGTACGACCGGGCACGTTATACAAAATCACCGGAAGATTACTGCCTTCTGCAACGGCTTTGAAGTGTTGGTACAGCCCTTCTTGGGTCGGCTTGTTGTAGTAAGGGCAAACCGATAGGCAGTAGTCTGCCCCCACTTCACTGGCATAGCGCGCTAGTTCTACTGCTTCAGAGGTGGCGTTAGCCCCCGTACCCGCAATCACCGGAATACGGCCATTAACCTCTTCTACCACGCTGCGAATCACGTCAAAGTGCTCCGCGAACGACATGGTCGTCGGTTCTCCCGTGGTGCCCGCAGCGACAATGGCGTCGGTACCATTGTCGAGATGGAAGTTCACCAGACGACGAAGCGCCTCCCAGTCGATGTCGCCATTGACCTTCATCGGCGTCGCCAGGGCGACAATGCTGCCTGTGATCATCCGTTTTTCCTCACCTGCAAAATGATAAAATTAGCGCAAATGGTACTCAGCCGATTCAAACCTGTACAGCGTAAAGCACGAAGAGTTTTCGCTGCCTCATACGGCTGGCCGTTTATTCGCTTTGACATGATAGCGCTACTTGCGTGTAATCAACCTGACAAACACCCTTGCATGCAACGTTATTTAAGGAGCTAGCGATGTCCGTCGACCTTCAACAAGCGGTACCTGACTTTTCTGCCCCAGCTACCAACAATACCACGGTGACGCTATCTGAGCTGCGTGGCAAGCAGGTGGTTGTGTTCTTTTATCCCAAAGCAAGCACCCCGGGCTGCACAACAGAAGGAGGCGATTTTCGAGACCGCAAGGCGCGCTTCGACGCTGCCAATACGGTCATTATTGGGGTTTCCAGAGACGGTATCCGCGCTCAAGAAAACTTCAAAGCCAAGCAAGACTTTAATTTTGAGCTTATTTCCGATAAAGACGAAACGGTGTGCCAACTGTTCGATGTTATCAAGCTCAAGAAAATGTATGGCAAAGAGCACCTGGGTATTGAACGCAGCACCTTTCTGATTGACAGCGAAGGCAAGCTCGCGAAAGAGTGGCGTGGCGTTAAGGTACCGGGACATGTGGATGAAGTGCTCGCCGCTGCTGAAGCGCTGAATGCCCAGTGACCCGATGGTGATACCACGCCATCCGTCACTCTAGGCGCGTTACGCTTCCCTGTTGATTATCACCGCTCAGCGGAAGCTGCCTCTCTTCCTCCCGCTCGGCAATCCCCCTTGGCCATGCATACACCAGCGCTTTTAGCAGCGTGGCCAAGGGTATCGCAAAGAACACCCCCCAAAACCCCCAAATACCGCCAAAAAACAGCACGGCCACAATAATTGAAACCGGGTGAATATTGTTTGTTTCAGAGAACAATACGGGGGCTAGCACGTTGCCATCCAGCGCTTGAATCACGCCATAGGCTATCAGCACATACGCAAACTGCTCGCTAATGCCAAAATGAAACCCCGCCACGGCCGCCACAGGGATGGTTACAACGGCAGCGCCAATATAAGGCACTAAGACAGAAAGACCGACGACGACGGCTAGCAGTGCGGTATACGGCAAACCAAAGAACGCAAAAGTGAAGAAAGCAATCGTACCCACAATAATAATTTCAATCGACTTGCCACGGATATAGTTAGCAATCTGGTGATCCATCTCGTGCCAAATACGCGTCAGCAGCGTGCGTTTTTGGGGCAACAGCGACAGTGTGAAACCGACTAACGCTTGGCGGTCTTTGAGCATAAAAAAGACCAGAATTGGCACCAAGACTAGATAGATAATCAGCGACATGACATTGCCTAACGACGCCAACGATAGCGTCAGCGCACGCTGCCCCAGCTGGCTAATTTCTCGGCTAGCAACACCAATCCAGCTTTGCATTTGGTCGGGTGTAATCAGATTGGGGTAACGCGCTTGAAGATCATCTAACCATCCCTGGCCACTGGCAAACATGCGCGGCGTTTCCTGAACCAGCCCCACGAGCTGGTTCCAGATAAGCGGCATCAAAATAAACGCCAGTGTCAGCAACACACTGATAAACCCTAAGAACACTAGAATCACCGCTAGCAGGTGCGGTATCCCTCGGCGAGTCAGCGAACTCACCACGCCTTGTAACAAAAAGGCCAGCACCAGCGCAGTAAAAAAAGGGGCCAACATGCGGCCAAACCAAATAATGGCGGCAAAGCCTGCCACTAATACCAGTAACAGAATTAACGCCTCTTCGTCTGAAAAATAGCGATCAATCCAACTTTTCAGGATGGTGCGCATGGTCATGAGTGAGACTTCCCTGCTTTGCGTATCCAAAAATAGTACACATCACCCTGCTGCGCCCGCGCTTCCAACGCATGATCGCTAAGGTCAGTAAACGATGCCATATCGCGCCAGGAACCTGCATCGGTCGCCCTAACCTCTAGTAACTGCCCCGCTGAAAGACCTGCTAACGCCTGTTTAGCTTTCAATAATGGCAACGGACAGTGCAACCCACAGGCATCCAGCAGCTTGTCAGGCTCAACGCGGGCGGTGGTAACGCCTGGGTCTGCGTTTACGGGCTCTGTCTTTACGGGCTCTGTCTTTACGGGCTCTGTCTTTCCAGCATCAGAATGATCGACCATACCCTCTCCCTCAAAATACCGGCATAAATACGCCATTGTTGCATAAACTATTTTTCATGGGCTGCTTTTCATAAACTGCTTTTCATGGACTGTCTTCCATGAACTGTTTTTCGTGACAGACATCATGAATTGATTTAACGGCACTTCCCCACCGTAATCAATGTCACACTAACGCTGACGACGCATAATGCGTGAACTCAATCGCTTGCTTGACCTCAATAGCCTGCTTGAACTAAAAGCCTGCCTGAACCCAGGATCATTAATGAGGATGCCATGCCGCGCCTTCGACGCTTACCGTTATGCTGGACCTGCGCACTTGCGCTGATGCTTGGCACCGCCAGTTCGCCTAGCCAGGGCTTCGACGATTATCAGCTGCCTAGCTTAGGTGCTGCTTCAACGTCGGTCAGCAATGAGGAGTTCCGCTTGGGGCGCGCGTGGTTACGCCAATTCCGTGCCCATGCACCTCAGTGGCAGGACCCCATTGTTAATGACTATTTGAACAGCCTTGTGGCTCGACTCGCTCCACACAGCCAACTTGGCAGCCTGCGTATCACTACCGTTATGGTGGATAACAGCTCCTTAAATGCGTTTGCCGTACCCGGCGGCGTTATTGGTATTAATTCTGGACTCTTTGCCTTTGCAGAAGATGAGGGGGCCTTTGTATCAGTGATCGCTCATGAGCTAGGCCACCTCTCGCAGCGTCATTATGCCAGGGGCAGCGCGCGTGCCGAACAAACCCAACTCCCCGCGATGGCCGCTATGTTAGCAGGTATGCTGATTGCCGTTAGCGGCGCAGGTGACGTTGGCATTGCAACCGCCATGGGGTCACAGGCGGCCTTTATTCAAGACCAGCTCTCCTATTCGCGACGCTTTGAACAAGAGGCCGACCGGATCGGCCTCCAGGCGATGGCCAATGCCGGCTATGACCCAGAAGCGATGGTGCGCATGTTTGCCGCTATGCAGCGCATGGCACGCCTACAAGGCGGCACACCGCCTGAGTTTTTGCTGACTCACCCAGTCAGCGACAGCCGCTTAAGTGATGCTCAGGCACGTGCATCGCAGCTGAATATTGCGAATACATACACCAGCGACACGCTGTACGACATGATGCGCGCCCGCGCCTTAGTCAGTATTCATAAGAACACACCACAGCAAGCGGCCTCACGACTTGAACAAGAAAATGCTGAAGAGCAAGCGCAACGCTATGTTGCTGCGTTGATCGCAGCCCATAACGGCCAAACTAACAGCGCACTACAAACCCTTGATCAGCTAGCACGTGAGCTGCCCGATTACGGCATGCTGCCCGCGTCTGCTGCTGCCATCGCACTTCAGGCGCAGCGTTATGACGACGCCATCACCCGTAGCCAACGCTTGTTGCGGATCATGCCTAACTACTTGCCAGCTCAATTAGTATTAGCCGAAGCACAGCTTCAGCGCGACCCGCGGGCAGCGTTTGAGCTTCTTCGCGATATGACCGCTCAGCACCCTGAAAACCCACAGGGGTTCAACCTACTCGCTGAAGCAGCTGGACGCAGTGGTTTTAATGGCTGGGGACACCTAGCTCGCGCAGAGCATCTACAGCTAACGGGCAGGATCGACCGCGGTATTCGTCAGCTGAGCATTGCCAAGGATGCCGCACAACAAGAGAACGACCAGCAGGTGCTGACACGCATTGAACAGCGTCGGGAAGCGTTTATGGAGTACCGTGAGGCGCTAGAGAAGTTTTAGCACGAAGGGTAATGGCAAAATAGCAATCGCAGATATGACACTGCCCGATCGCCAAGAGCGCTCGGGCAGCCAAATGACACAGCGCTCTAGGGGGTAAAGTTCAGCATCCGCTCTAAAGGCTTTAAGGCCTGTTCGCGCAGCGTGTCATCGACAAAGATTTCGCCACTGCCATGACGTAACGCGCCAGCAAGGTTATCTAACGCGTTCATGGCCATCCAGGGGCAGTGCGCGCAGCTCCGGCAGGTCGCGCCGTTCCCTGCGGTTGGTGCTTCGAACAGCGTCTTGCCAGGCACCGCTTGCTGCATCTTGAAGAAGATACCGCGATCAGTCGCAACAATGAGCTTTTCGTTGGGCAACGTCTGCGCTGCTTTAATCAGCTGTGAGGTAGAGCCTGCTACGTCCGCCAAGTTAACCACCGCGTCCGGTGACTCAGGATGCACCAACACAGCGGCTTCAGGGTAAAGGCGCTTAAGATCTTCAATCCCTTTGGCTTTAAACTCTTCATGCACAATGCAGGCACCGTCCCACATCAGCATATCAGCGCCGGTTTTTTTCTGAATGTAGCCGCCCAAGTGCTTGTCCGGTGCCCAGAGAATCTTCTCGCCTTTGGCTTGAAGATGCTCAATGACGTCCACCGCAATTGATGAGGTCACAACCCAGTCAGCGCGTGCTTTCACTGCGGCAGACGTATTGGCATAGACCACCACGGTGCGGTCAGGGTGCGCATCGCAGAACGCACTGAACTCGTCGGCCGGGCAGCCGATATCCAGCGAACACGTGGCTTCTAACGTGGGCATTAACACGCGCTTTTCAGGAGAGAGAATTTTTGCTGTCTCGCCCATAAAACGCACGCCAGCTACCACAAGCGTTGTTGCATCGTGGCGCGCACCGAAACGGGCCATTTCGAGAGAGTCAGCCACACAGCCACCGGTTTCTTCCGCCAGCTGTTGGATAGCATCGTCTGTGTAGTAATGCGCTACCAGTACCGCGTTATGCGCTTTTAGCAGCTGCTTAATTTCATCCACCCGCGCCTCATCTTCAGCAGGAATACGGGTAGGGCAGTACGGGCTAGGGAGCGGAGCGTCGAACTCAGCTTGAGCAGTCATAATAGTCATCGTGTCTACCACTGTGACGAACAGGGAATCCCCCTGTTAAACACCGGTCACGGCGCGTGCACTCCGCGCACGCCGCACTCGATGCGGCAAAGCCACTGCGTCTTTCGCGGGGGCTTGCCGCTCTGCCCGCGATAAAAGCAGGCAGCGCTACCGTGACATCATCGGCAGCTGTTCATCTATTGTGGTGGTAAATTGTTGCCCGCTGCAAGCATAAAGTGTGCGTCGGGACGCTTTACTCACCGAATAGCAAAACGCCCCTGGCAGCAAGCTACCAGGGGCGTTGAATTTGGTGGGTCGTGTAGGATTCGAACCTACGACCAATTGATTAAAAGTCAACTGCTCTACCAACTGAGCTAACGACCCAAATACTGCTGCGTACTCGTTTTACCTAGCATCTTTCTAATAGATGCTTACTTAACTGGCAATGCCGCTTAGTGAGGCCTGCGACTGCTCGAATGGTGGGTCGTGTAGGATTCGAACCTACGACCAATTGATTAAAAGTCAACTGCTCTACCAACTGAGCTAACGACCCCCTCGAACGGATGCATATAGTACGGATAGAGCTTGCTAATAGCAAGCCTTTTTTACCTTTTACCAATACACATCCGTCAAAAACACTTCTTCGAACTACTACCAATCACACTTAATCATTAACCACGCTTAGGCTTTGGCTTTGGCTTGCGCATAGCTTGAACCGGACGGCGCTTGTGCTTATCGCGGCTCCAACGGTTTTTCTCATCTGGCGTTAATGCGGGCACTTTGCGGGTTTCTAGATTTGCTAACGTGGCCAAGTCATCGACCTCGTCCTGGGAAAGCTCTACCCACTCGCCTGCTTTGGCGCGCTTATCAAGGAAGATATTGCCATAGCGCACCCGCTTCAAGCGGCTAACCGTGAGCCCTTGGGATTCCCACAGGCGACGCACTTCGCGGTTACGACCTTCTAAAATCACCACGTGGAACCAGGTGTTAATGCCTTCACCACCGAACTCTTGTACGTCGGTAAAACGCGCTGGGCCATCCTCTAGCATTACGCCGTCGACCATCGCAACAATGTGTTCGCGCTTGACCTCACCCATCACCCGCACCGCGTATTCACGCTCCACCTGGGTTGATGGGTGCATTAAGCGGTTAGCCAGCTCGCCGTCTGTGGTGAAGAGCAACAAACCACTGGTGTTAATATCCAGGCGGCCAATGGCAATCCAGCGCTCACCTTTCAGGCGCGGTAGGCGTTCGAACACCGTGCGACGCCCTTCTGGGTCTTTACGGGTGCACAGTTCGCCTTCTGGCTTGTTGTACATAATCACCCGGCGCGGCACTTCCTCTTCGGGCCGCAGTGACACGGGGCGATCATCAAAACTTACCTTGTCGCGGGCTTCTACCCGGTCACCTAGCTTGGCGACTTGGCTATTCACCTTTACTCGGCCGTCGGAAATGGCCGTTTCCATCTCTCGGCGAGAACCCAGCCCTGCCCGAGCCAATACTTTTTGCAGCTTTTCGCTGGTCGGGGGCGTGGTGTTATTACTCTGACTCATGGTCGTCTGACCTCACATCGTTAGTCTGCGTGCGCGCATCATCATCGTTACGCTGCGCACGTGCCGCTAGGCGCGCCTCTAAATCGGCGAAACTCAGCGGCTGGGTTAACGCCGTCTCGGCGTGTTTATCAGCTATCTCTGTTGTAACAATCTCTGCTGCAACACTCTCAGCTGAGGTTATCTCTTCACTCTGGGGTGGCGCATCCTGCACGGTTTCAGGCGTTTCGTCCAGTGCTGGTTGCGCTTCATCTTGCCCAATATCCGTATCGCGATCATCAGCATTGACCAGTTCATGCATGGGCGGCAATGCATCCAAGGTTTTCAGGCCAAAATCATCTAAAAAGCTACGAGTAGTGGCGTAAACAGCGGGGCGTCCGGGCACATCTCGATGGCCTACTACGCGAACCCACCCTCGCTCCATCAACGTACGCATAATCGAACTACTCACACTGACGCCGCGCACGTCTTCAATATCGCCTCGCGTTACTGGCTGGCGATAGGCAATCAGCGCCAGTGTTTCTAACAGCGCCCGTGAGTAACGCTGCGGCCGCTCATCCCATAGCCGCGATACCCAGTGCGAAAGCCGTGGCCGAATACGCAGCTGAAAGCCGGATGCCGTTTCCACCAGCTCCAGCGCCCCATTTTCATGGCGCAGCTCAAGCCGAGCCAATGCATCCCGCAGCGCTTTTCTGGGCGGGCACTCGTCTTCTAAAAACAGCGTTTCAAGCCGCTCTAAGGAAAGCGGTTCACCAGCGGCAAGCAGCGCTGCTTCAATAATATCGTCTAACGTGGTGTCTCTCACGGCGACTCCTCGTCAGGTTCAAACGCTGGCTCTTTAAACCCTGGCTCTTCAAACACCACTTCGTCAAACGCAGACTCAGAGCCATCGTCTTCGCTGTCTACGTCTTCAAACGCGCTCTCTTCGCTATCTGCCAAGGCCGCTTGACGCGCACGCACATGAATGGGCGACAGCGGCGCATTCTGGACAATTTCAATCATGGCTTCTTTGGCTAATTCTAAAATGGCCATAAACGTCACTACGACGCCAGCGCGTCCCTCTTCCAGGGTAAACAGCGCTTCAAAGGGGGTATAGCGCTGGTGCTCAGCATCGTGACTTAGCTGCTCCATAATTTTCAGCATGCGCTCTCGGGTAGACAGCACCTCGCGGCTGATCTGGTGGGATTGTGTCAGCTCAGCGCGCTTCAGAATGTCCGACAGCGCCCCTAACAGTTCGTCTAACCCCACGTCGGGGTGAATCACTCGCGCTTCCAGCGGTGGCAGCCCTGCTTGAACGCTGAACCAGTCACGCCCAACCCGAGGCAGCGTGTCTAACGTTTCGGCTGCTTCTTTTAAGCGCTCGTACTCTTGCAGGCGGCGAATCAGCTCAGCCCTGGGGTCTTCTTCCTCTTCGCCTTCCGCCTTCGGCGGGCGCGGCAGCAGTGAGCGCGACTTAATTTCCGCCAGCGTCGCTGCCATTAACAGGTACTCACCGGCCAGTTCAATTTTCATGGCTTTCATCAGCTCGACGTACTCAATGTACTGGTGCGTAATGGTTGCCACGTTAATCGTGAGAATATCCAGGTTTTGGCGCCGAATCAGATAGAGCAACAGATCAAGCGGCCCCTCGAAGGCCTCCAGAAACACCCGCAGCGCTTCCGGTGGAATATACAGATCCTCCGGCAGCTGCATGATGGGCTCATCAAACAGACGCCCTAGCACTTCCGCCATGGGTGCTGTGGCGAGGGCGTCGAGAGAGTCATGGTCAACGGTAGCGCTTGGCGTCTCGCTCACGCAGGGCATATTCCTTTATCAGTTAAACATCCATGATGGCCAGTGTAACAGCGTGCAAGCCGTGGCGGCACCTAGCCTGCCTCGGCGGCTTTACGGTAGCGCCCTTGGTAGTCAAACAACTTATCGCGAAGCTGCCAGTGCCGCCCAACTTTACGGCCCACCACAAAGTCTGGGTGGCGTAGGCGGCGCTGCTCTTCGACCACCTCAGCTGGCGAAGCAGGCTGCCACTTAGTCCCTGGCGCACGTAAATGGTGACGTAAGAAAACCGCATAAAATGCCCGCCGCTGAGCCGGCGTTTCCAGCGCAAACCACTCGGCCAAGCTGGCGCCATCTTCATCGTAATAGGTCACTTTTAATCGCGGCAGTCCTCGCCCATTCGTGGTGGCCTCTAACTGCATACCGCTGACTCGCAGCACGTTGGCATCTTTTAATTTAAGCGCATCTTTGAGCTTATCGTCAGCATCTACCAACAATTGCTCGCAGCCGTGGCAGCGGCGGGCGGCAATATCATTTTCAGCGCCACATTGCTCGCAGACTTTAAAGCGAAAACGAAAGTCACACTGCTTTTGATTGGTGCCCCGCCTGCCCTTGCCTGGCTTAGCAGGTGGATTGGGATTATCTACCAGCCCTTGGCATCGACGGCCAAAATGCTCAATCACCAGCTCACCATCACGTTTACCCCAGAATAGATTGGCATGACCACAGGCCGGGCACTCAACCTGTACTGGCTCGCTGTCACTGTCCGGCTTTGGCTCGCCGACCTCTGGCGCATAGAGGTCCCAGGGGTTTCCGGCGTAATCCAACACTAGACAGTCGGCTTTATCCGGCGAAAGACGCAGCCCTCGGCCAACAATTTGCTGATAAAGGCTTACTGATTCTGTGGGCCGCAGAATAGCGATTAAATCCACATGGGGCGCATCAAACCCAGTCGTCAGCACGGCGACGTTAACAAGAAATTTAAGTTCACGCGCCTTGAACGCCTCAATCAGCGCTGTACGTTCGTGAGAGGCCGTCGCACCGGTAATCAGCGCTGACTGGTTCATGGGTAAATAACTGATAATTTCTTCGGCATGGGCGACCGTGGCGGCAAAAATCATCACCCCTTGACGCGCGGCGGCATACTCAACCACCTGGGCAATAATCCCTGGCGTAACGCGGCTACCGGCAACAACACGGTTGAGCTCTTCCTCACGAAACAGCCCACTGGAGGCAGGAGCCAAGGCGGAAAAGTCGTAGCCTTCAATGGCCATATCCAGCCGTTTAGGCTCCGCCAAAAAGCCTTGTTTCACCATTAGCCGTAGCGGCTGCTCAAAGACGCAGTCGGCAAAGAAGCACGCGTCATCACCGCGCACCATGCCATGGTGGTGACGGTGGTAGATAAACCCCTGCCCCAACCGAAACGGCGTGGCAGTTAAACCGAGAATTTTTAGCTGCGGGTTGTGATGCTGAAGATGTTCAATCACCTGGCGATAGCTGGCGTCTTTTTCCAGCGAGACCCGGTGGCACTCGTCTATCACTAGCAGCGTAAAACTTGCATCGCTGAAACGCTCTAGGTTGCGCACCACCGACTGCACCGAGCCAAACACCACCTGTCGGCTGGCTTCTTTACGCTTGAGACCCGCGCTAAAAATATCTGCCTCAAGCCCATAGGCTTGGTATTTAGCATGGTTTTGCTCGACCAGCTCACGTACGTGGGCCAGCACCAGAACGCGGCCACGGGCAAGCCTGGCAAGCTCAGCAATGACCAGCGACTTGCCACTACCGGTAGGCAATACTACCACCGCGGGCGCACTGGTCGCGCGGAAGTGCTCCACCACCCGCTTGACTGCCTCTGTTTGGTAAGGGCGCAAGCTGGGCGGCGAAGTGGAACTAGCGCTGCTGGACGCGCTGAATGAAGACATATTAGTCGAAGCGCGGGGCGCGACGCCCCATCCGTGCGCTTACCGCCTCGCGATGCTCGGCACCCGCCAACAGCTGCTGCTGCAAATGCGCTTCGAGGGCCAGCCGCTCGCCATGGGCTAGATCCGGCGCGCGAGCGAACAGCTCACGAGCAGCCGCCACCGCCCGAGGTGAGCGCGAAGCGATAAGCGCTGCGGTTTCACGAGCTGCTTCCTGGGGCACATCGCTTAGGCGGCTGCCTAACCCCAGCTGGTACGCCTCTTCCCCTGATACCTTGCGCCCGCTTATCGCCAGTTCTTGAAGCACATCCTGACGCAGTCCCATACCTGTCACGCTAATCGCCATATCGGGGATAATGCCCCAGTCGATCTCCAGCAGCCCCAGGCGCGCGTGAGGGTGAAGAATGCGTATATCGGCACCCAGTGCTATCTGCAGGCCACCACCGTAAACATGCCCATGCAGAGCAGCCACCACGGGCACGCCCGCCTCGCGCCAGCCTAGCGCCAAGCGCTGAACCGGGTTGATACCCGCGTTGTCAGGCGCCAGCAGGGTGGGCAGCCGCCCCGCCTCGCTCATGATCGACGCCATATCTAGCCCTGCGCAAAAGCTATCACCATCACCGCTTAAAACCACCGCCCGCAGCCCAGCAAGCTGGGGCAGATGCTGCTGGGCTGCCAGCAGGCCATCGATCATGGCCCAATCCAAACCATTATGATGGTCGGGGCGCGACAACATAACGTCGGCCACATGGTCGGCAAAGGTCAGCGTTACACGCTCATTGAAGATATGATGCATTCGGGCTCCCTGAAACTTTCTTTGGCTCGCCACCGATGGACGATCGCTACGTTTGTGGGCTAATCCGCTGATAAACTGATCACCGCGTCTATGAAGTGAGTGTGGCGCGAAGATGAACGCTTTTCAAACAAACGTTTTATTTTACTTTCGCCATTGCTGTACTGCTTTGCCCTCCTAGAGCATCCCCCTAGCAAAAAGCGGCCCGCAGGCCGCTTTTCGTTAGCATGGCAGGGCGTATCAGCCCAACCATACGCGGGCATTACGGAACAAGCGTAGCCAAGCGCCGTCCTCCGTCCATTCAGCCGGACGCCAGGAGTTAGTGACCGCACGGGTCACCCGCTCTGGGTGAGGCATCATAATGGTGACGCGGCCATCCGGCGTGGTGAGGCCGGTGATCCCTGACGGCGAGCCGTTGGGGTTGGCCGGGTAGCGGGTCGTTACCTGGCCGTAGTTATCGATATAACGCAACGCTATCTGACTACTGGACTGCATACTGCGCAAGTGTGCAGTATCGCGGAACTCGGCACGCCCTTCGCCGTGAGCCACCGCAATCGGCAGCTTAGAGCCTTCCATACCGGCCAGCAGAATCGATGGGCTTTTCTCTACCCGCACCATCGCCACGCGAGCTTCAAACTGCTCGGACTCGTTACGCT
Source organism: Halomonas sp. (assembly GCA_007116835.1). Lineage (GTDB taxonomy): Bacteria > Pseudomonadota > Gammaproteobacteria > Pseudomonadales > Halomonadaceae > Vreelandella. The sequence goes on along the minus strand of SKHS01000293.1, from coordinate 4,991 downwards.
CAAACGCCGGCCAACTTTCAGCGCCCGGAATCAGTGATTTAAGCTGCGAGAGCATCTGACAACCGTTGCACACGCCCAGCGAGAAGCTGTCATCACGGGTGAAGAAGCTGGCAAACTGCTCACGAGCACGCTCATTAAACAGCACCGATTTCGCCCAACCGCCGCCTGCACCTAGTACATCGCCATAAGAGAAACCGCCGCAGGCGACAAGCCCTTTGAACTCATCAAGGGAAACACGCCCTTCTAGGATGTCGCTCATGTGTACATCCACTGCGTCAAAGCCTGCTTTGTGGAACGCCCAAGCCATCTCGACTTGGCCATTCACGCCCTGCTCACGCAGCACGGCAACAGCGGGCTTGGCAGTGTTAATAAACGGCGCACTGATATCATCATTAATATCAAAGCTAGGCGCAGCGCTTAGGCCAGGGTCACGAACGTCCAGCAGATTATCGAATTCGTTCTTGGCACATTCGGGGTTATCACGCAGCGCCTGCATGCGGTAGCTGGTTTCCGCCCAGGTGCGCTGGGTCAGTTGGCGGGTGGTTTCCAACAGTGGCTCTTCAAACAGCGTTACCCGCACCTGGTCGTCATAACGAGGGCGCGCAATAACACCGCATGTTTCGATACCTGCCACCGCAAACTGAGTGAGCACTTCTTCAGTGTGCTCACGGCTCACCTGGATGACCGCGCCTAACTCTTCGGAGAACAGTGCGTTGAAGGCTTCCACCGGCTCATCAATCAGCCAGTCCAGTTTAATCTCAAGGCCTGCATGGGCCGCAAAGGCCATTTCCAGCAGCGTCACCAGTAGGCCGCCATCGCTACGGTCGTGGTAGGCCAGCAGTTTGCCGTCGCGGTTGAGCCCCTGAATGACCTCGAAAAACGCTTTCAGGTCTTCCGGGTCATCGACATCAGGACACTCGTCACCGACTTGACCATAGACTTGCGCCAACGCAGAGCCGCCTAAGCGGTTTTGGCCATTCCCCAGGTCAATCAGAATCAGGTCGGATTCGTCTTGGTCTAGGTTAATTTGCGGCGTCAACGTCGCCATTGCATCGGTGACCGGCGCAAACCCAGTTACCACCAGCGAAAGCGGCGATGTAATGCTCTTTTCGTCAGTCTCATCACTTTCCTGCCAAGCGGTGCGCATGGACATGGAGTCCTTACCCACCGGAATGGCAATGCCTAGCGCCGGACACAGCTCCATACCGACGGCGTGCACAGCGTCATACAGCGCTTGGTTTTCACCAGGATGGTCAGCGGCGCTCATCCAGTTCGCTGAAAGCTTAATATCCGATAGCTTGGCAATAGGCGCAGCGGCTAGGTTAGTAATCGCTTCGGCAACGGCTAGACGGGCGCTGGCAGCAGGGTTAATTAATGCTACCGGCGGACGCTCACCCATTGCCATGGCTTCACCTGCGTGGGTGTCGAAGCTTGCGGTGGTCACGGCAACGTCGGCTACCGGTACTTGCCAAGGGCCCACCATTTGGTCACGGGCGACTTGACCGGTAATTGAGCGGTCGCCAATGGTAATCAAAAAGCTTTTCGATGCCACGGCAGGCAGGCGCAACACCCGATCTATTGCTTCGCGCAGATCTAAATTGTCGAGCATAACGCCAGACAGCTCAGGCGTTTGACGTTCAAACGAGCGCGTCATTTTCGGCGGCTTGCCAAACAGCACGCTCATCGGCAGATCGACCGGCTTGGTATCAAAATGGCCGTCGCGCACTTCCAGGTGATGATGCTCCAGAGCCTCACCCACCACCGCATAGGGGCAGCGTTCGCGCTTGCATAGGGCGTCAAAGGTAGCTAGGTCGTCTGGGGCAACGGCCAGCACATAGCGCTCTTGGGCTTCGTTGCACCAAATTTCCAGCGGGCTCATGCCCGGCTCGGCGTTAGGCACTGCGCGCAGGTCGAACACACCGCCGCGATTGCCGTCTTTGACCAGCTCCGGCAGGGCATTGGAAAGACCACCGGCGCCTACGTCGTGAATAAAGCGAATCGGGTTTTTATCGCCCAGCGCCCAACAGCGGTCGATGACCTCCTGGGCGCGACGCTCAATTTCCGGGTTTCCCCGCTGCACCGAGGCAAAATCCAAGTCCGCGCTAGACTCGCCAGAGGCCATGCTAGACGCTGCTCCACCACCCAGGCCGATTAGCATGGCCGGGCCGCCCATCACGATGAGCTTGCCACCAACGGGAATTTCGCCTTTTTGCACATGGTGAGCACGAATATTGCCATAACCACCGGCCAACATAATCGGCTTGTGGAAGCCGCGACGCTCGATACCATCGTCGCTCAGCGTATCCTGCTCGTAGGTGCGGAAGTAGCCCGTCAGATTAGGCCGGCCAAATTCATTGTTAAACGCCGCACCACCGATGGGGCCGTCCAGCATAATTTGCAGCGCCGACTGCATGCGCTCTGGCTTGCCGTAGTCAAACGCTTCCCAGGGTTGTACGAACTCGGGGATGCGCAGGTTAGAGACGGTAAAGCCCGACAGACCCGCCTTCGGCTTGCCGCCGATACCGGTCGCCCCCTCATCACGAATTTCACCACCAGAGCCGGTCGCCGCGCCAGGGAATGGTGCAATCGCTGTAGGGTGGTTGTGGGTCTCCACCTTCATCAAAATGTGAATCGGCTCTTGATGGGCATCGTAGCTTGCCCGCTCCCCCTCAGCGCCGATCAGTGGCGTGGGGAAGAAACGCCCCCCTTGGCTACCTTTGATCACCGCTGCGTTGTCGCTATAGGCCGAGAGCACGTTATCCGGCGACGTCGCAAAGGTGTTCTTAATCATCTTAAACAGTGAATGACTCTGGGCTTCACCGTCGATCACCCAGTCCGCATTAAAGATTTTGTGGCGGCAGTGCTCTGAGTTCGCCTGAGCGAACATCATTAGCTCGACATCACTAGGGTTACGGCCAAGCTCAACAAACGCAGCCACCAGATAGTCGATTTCATCGTCGGCAAGTGCCAGCCCTAACTCGCGGTTGGCGGTTGCCAATGCGTCGCGGCCGCCTTCCAAAATATCAACACTGCCCAGCGGGGCAGGTGCGTGATGGGCAAACAGTTTGACCGCATCAGCGACGTCAGCCAGCACGTTTTCTGTCATACGGTCATGCAGCAGCGCACTGACCGCTTCCAGGTCGTCGCTAGTTGGTTCGCCGCTCAGCGCCACCCGATAATCGACCCCACGTTCGATGCGGCTGATTTGATGCAACCCGCAGTTATGGGCAATATCGGTTGCTTTAGAGGACCAGGGAGACTGGGTACCCAAGCGAGGCACTACCAAAAAGCGCAGGGCGTTTTCCGGTACGTCTTGGCTAGCGTGGCTTCCATAGTCAAGCAGCTGGGCCAAACGCTCTTGGGCGGCGTCATCCAGCGTGTCTTGGTGATCAATGAAGTGGACGTAATGGGCGGACAGCGCCTCCACCTCGGGAACACGTTCACGCAACACCGTTAGCAGCCGTTCATGGCGGAAGGCAGAAAGGGCAGGTGCGCCTCGCAGTTCGAGCATATCTGGGAGCCTCTAAAGCAGGGAGAGTTCAAGCAGAAAATCAATGGATCGCAGGGCGACCCTTCTTTTATGGCACTGATTTAGGCCTATGATACTGGAAAGCGGCGGTCACACGAAATCAACAAGGTGACAGCCTTTACTAGGCTGGGTATCGTGGCAGCTTATTTCATGCCGACAAGACGCCATGCTGACGTTGATTTGCCGACATTTTATGGCGCACTTCCGCGCCTATTTCGCTGTGTTCGCCACGCTTTTCCTAGCGTTAGTTCCGCGCGCCTCGCCGGTGCTACCGGGCGAACACTTCGACCAGATCCTTGCGAAGGACTTTATTACTGTTCATACCCGCAACACGCCAACCACTTATTATGAAGGTCGCCAAGGCCCCACCGGTTTTGAATATGAGCTAATGCAGCGGTTTGCCGACTACCTGGATATTAGCTTGAACCTTAATGCCAGCCACTCCCCCGAAAGCGTGTTACCCGCAGTACGCGAACAAGGTGATTTAGGAGCAGCGGCGCTGCCATTAATGCCCGGGACACCAGGCATTCATTTCACGCGGCCGATTATCCACATGCAGCCGCTGGTGGTATACCGCCGTGGGTTAAGTGGTGTTAATGAGCCAAGCGATTTGGTCGGTTTGGAAGTCGGCACGCTCAGCAACGCAGGTACTGACCAGGCGCTGATTTCCCTGCAGAAAAGCTACCCAAGCCTGAGCTGGAAAGAGTCCCATGAGCTTGAAGTGGCTGACCTACTGGCAAGAGTTGAAGACGGCACCTTGGATGCCGCGATTATTTTTGACCACCAGTTTCGCCTTAACCGGCTCTTCTTTCCCAACGTAGAGCGAGGCTTTTTGCTTGGCGACGCACTTTCAATGGCCTGGGCAGTGCCTAGCGGCCGTGGCCTGGGTCTCTTAGAGGCCGCCAACCAGTTTCTACAAGCGCTACAAGAGAGCGGCACCCTTGATCAGCTGGTCAGCCGCTATTTTGGCCATGATGACTATCTAGAGCACGTCGGAACACGCACGTTTTTAGCCCATCTTGATGAACGACTGCCCACCTATACCGAGCTCTTCAAAGAAGCTGCTCGAAGCACTGGCTTTGACTGGAAGCTGTTGGCGGCCGTAGGTTATCAAGAGTCTCACTGGGACCCCGACGCCGTCTCTCCTACCGGCGTACGCGGCCTGATGATGTTGACCAACCCTACCGCCCGGGAAATGGGCATCGCTGACCGTACAGATGCGGCACAAAGCATCGACGGTGGCGCACGCTATCTACGCAGCATTAAGGATCGGCTGCCAGACAGTCTGACTGGTGATGATCGGCTGTACATGGCCATGGCGGCCTATAATGTAGGCTTGGGGCACCTTTACGATGCCCGTAAGATTGCAGAAGTGCGTGGGGGCGACCCAAATAACTGGCAGGACGTGCGCACGGCTCTTCCATTGCTTCAGCAGCGGGAGTGGCATAGCCAAACTCGCCAT
>SKHS01000187.1 GCA_007116835.1 Halomonas sp. | reverse complement strand
TCGTGATGTCACTCGCCATTGGCGCGGTGATCATTGTGTTTGGACCTACGCTATTTTTGGTCAACACCTATGTGTCGAGCATGGGCGCTTATATGAGTGAATTTTTCACCATGGCCACCATGACCGCCGATACCGCTCCCGCATGGTGGATGCAGTGGTGGACGGTATTTTTCTTTGCGTGGTTTATTGGCTATGCGCCGCTGATGGCGATTTTCGTGGCGCGCATTTCCCGTGGCCGCACGATTCGTCAAATGATTCTTGCCGTCGCGGTGTTAGCACCGGTTGCCACCACCGTCTGGTTTACCCTGCTGGGCGGTTCGGGTATTTACTACCAGCTCAATGGCGCGATCGACCTAACCGAGGCGCTGAATAACTTCCAATTTGATGTGGCAACACTCACGGTGGCCCAAGCACTACCCGGCGGTACCTGGATGGCGCTGGCAATTCTGTTACTGACCACCATTTTTGTCGCCACCACGGGCGATTCGATGAGCTATGCCATTGCGGTAGTGGGTGCCGGACATGATGCCCCTAACCCCTACGTGCGTGCCTTTTGGGGGGTTGCTATGGCGCTCATGGCGGCGGTGCTGCTGTATATGGGTGCCGGACAAATCGGTGCGTTACAGCAGTTTATCGTGATTACGGCAATTCCCGTTTCACTGATCTTACTGCCCTCGCTGTGGAATGGCCCACAAGCGGCCTACGCCATGGCGCGTGAACAAGGCATTATCGATAACTAGTGCGTTTGTCACAGCCCTTCCAGCAGGCGCAGAATCATCTGCGGCTGCTGGTTGGCCTGAGCCAGAATAGCGATACCAGCCTGCTGCAGAATTTGCGCACGAATTAGGTTAGAGACTTCACGGGCATAGTCGGCATCTTGAATGCGCGACTGGGCAGCCGAGGTGTTGATAATATTGGTATTGAGGCCATCAATCACACTTTCGAAGCGATTTTGCACCGCACCTAAGTAGCTCCGCTGGCGATCCACCCGTTTGATTGCGTCATCCATTGCCTGTAGCGGGCCATCGGTTGCGCTACCATCGTCTAACACGCTAAAGCCTTCCAACCCTAACGCCTGTCTATCCATGCCTTCGAGGCGCACCGCAATGCTATCGCCATCGTTAGCACCCACCTGAATATTGACCGCCTTGGTGCTATCAAACAGTCCAGTACCGTTGAAGTTACTCTGTTCGGCAATGCGATCAATCTCCTCTAAGCGCTGATCAATCTCGTTTTGGATTGAAACAAGGTCGTCAGAAGAGTTAGTCCCGTTAGCCGCTTGTACGCTCAGCTCACGGATACGTTGTAAGTTATCGTTAATTTGGTTGAGCGAGCCTTCCGCTGTTTGCACCATGGAAATACCGTCATTGGTGTTGCGAATGGCTTGGCTCATACCACGAATTTGCGCGCCCATACGATTGGCAATCGCCTGCCCTGCCGGATCGTCTTTGGCACTGTTGATGCGCAGCCCAGAAGACAGCCGTTCCATGGCGGTCTGCATGGCTTGCCGACTACCGCGCAGATTATTCTGCACGATGAGAGACATTATATTCGTGTTTAGGCTCAGCAACGCGCGTCTCCGAAAAGGTTAGCCTAACCATGTCAATAATGGCGGCTATAGACCTATTATCGGCCGCTAGACAACGATCATGAATGCGCCCGCTGCTTTAGGCTGCGACCACTGGCGGCAAGGACGTCATCTACCGGACGACGCACATAGCTGTGTTGATAGTAACCGTCATCGATGACCTCCCCATCCCATGCAACGATATCTAAATCCATCGTTCTCGGCCCTGATTTGATGGGGCCACGCACCCGCCCAAGGCGATTTTCTACCTCTTTCAAGTAAGCGCGAAAAGCGTCGTGGTCCAGTGAAGTACGCACAAGTAGCGCCGAGTTTAGGAAATCCGGCTGATGTTGGTAGCCCACTGGCGCCGTGCGGATCGCCTCTGAGCGCGCAATCAGCTCGCATTCACTGCTCAAGATGGACAGCGCTTCGTTAAAGTGGCGCTCTGGCTCAATATTAGTACCCAGAGAAATTAAGCATTCATGGTGGGCCGTACCGGCTGGCGTTTGTAGCGGCATTCGTGGCATAGCTGCATCCTAATCTGAAGGCATAGCGCAAAGTGCATAGCTCAAGAACAGTAACGGAATCCTATCGATGACCCATAAGATTAGCTGGCCTGCTAATTTGTTCAAGCTCTGTACAAGTTATTGACAAACGCTACGCTCACGCAGAAAGTCATGTTTAACGTGCGATACGATGACCTCTGAATCCACCTTGAGGAACTTTAAATGAGTACACCTGCTGCACTCGTTACTGGCGGTGCGACACGCCTGGGCCGCTACTTCGCCGAAGCGCTGGCGGACAAGGGCTATGACATTGCCTTACACGTGAATAGCTCACGTGATGAAGCCGAAGACGTTGCGAAGACGATTCGTGGCAAAGGCCAGCGCTGCGAAATAGTGCCATGTAATTTCTTAAGTGACTCTCTTGAAACACTTGTCGCCAGCGCTAAACAGCAATTTCCAAACCTAAGTGTACTGCTTAATAGCGCCTCGGCTTATGAACCTGCCCCCATAGCAGAAACCGACATGGCCATGTTGGAAACCCAGTTTAGGGTCAATATGTTTACGCCATTACTCCTCACACGACACTTTGCAGAGGTCGTAGAGAATGGCCAGGTCATCAACATTATTGACAATAAAGTGGCTTACCACCAGTACCCCTATGCGGCGTATTTACTGTCCAAAAAGAGCCTTGCCGAGATGACCCGCATGGCGGCACTTGAATTTGCGCCACGCTTGCGTATTAACGGTATTGCGCCCGGCGTGGTGCTGCCCGCTTCTCAACGCACAAACGACTATATTCAATGGCGTATTGAAGGCATTCCCATTAATCACCAGGGCAACCCTGCGCATCTTGTACAAGCCTTGCACTACTTACTGGACAATGACTTCGTGGCGGGGCAAATTCTCTTTGTCGACGGCGGTGAATCCATTAACCTTGAAGGGCGTCATTCCGAGAACTATCAAGGCTGACGTCCACACGCCCCAACGACTGGGGCTGCCCAAAGGCAGCCCCAGTAAGTAACAACACGCTAGTCACGCGTCAGCGTTTCACACGCCTTTCTTGGCTTATACATCGTCAACGTCACTGTGGTCTGGTTTGCGATGCTCCTCCTCACTGGGCGTTTCGGTCTTGCGGTGTGGGGTATCGCGATCGTCCACGTCTACCCCTGCCTTTTTAGGCTGCCCAGCAGGGCTGCCATCAATCGTGAAATCCTGTTGCATAACACGTAGATTAGCAGGCGCTGCAGAGCCCGACTTATCCTGTCCAAAGTACAGCGTGGTATGCGGGAATGGAATTTCAATGCCTACTGAATCAAAGCGCATCTTCACTAAGCGGTTATAAGCACGCCCTACACCCCACTGATCGCCCGGCGTCGTTTTGATCACCACACGGATATTCACCGAGCTGTCGGCTAGTGCAGTGACTCCAGCTACGGTCATATCGGCTAGCAGTTTGTGGCCATGCTCCTCGCTGGCTTGCAGGTCTTCAAACGCTAGCTGCAGCTGCGCAATAGCGTCATCAATACTCTCACGATAGGCAATGCCGTATTCACCCACATGGTTGCCGTACTCACGCATATAGTTTGAAACGGTATCAACACTTGAGAACGGCACGATGTGGTAGGTGCCCGACAGGTCACGAATGCCTACTGAGCGAATGCTGAGTCGTTCAGCAGTACCTGTAACGCCACCAACGGTGACGACATCACCAGTGTTCATGGCGTTTTCGACCTGTATAAAGACACCAGTAATGACATCTTGTACCAATTTTTGAGCACCAAAACCTATGGCAAGACCCAGCACACCCGCACCGGCAATCAGCGGACCAATATTAATACCGATTTCCGACAACACAATCATGCCGGTAATGGTCACCATGGCAATGGCCAAAGCATTACGGAACAGGCTCAGCAGCGTTTTTGCACGTGCAGAGGGTTCGCCATGACCCGTTTCAGGGTTAAGCTTGTGCTCGATAAGACTTGCCAGGCCCAGCCATACGGCAAAGGCCACGACCAGAATAGTAGCCACGCCAACTAGATTACCCACTAAGTTGGCACCGCGCTCAGAGGCGTACCACCCAGCTAGATCGAATGCCCCCCAAGCGTCTAACACGACCATAATAACCGCTACCACTATCACCGTGCGCAGCACGCGCAGGGCATTCGGCACATAGCTATTTAAGCGCACTTCCAACATGGGCAGCTTGCGACGTAAGTCATCAGACAGCTGGATACGGCGACCAATCGTTTGCGTAAGAAATGCCGATACCAAGAGACCTGTCACCACGGCCACTAGGGTTTTCAAGGTGGCAAACAGTACAAATGGCAGCGCATCCCCAGGGCGGGTCAATGTAAGCACGAACACCATCAGGAAGTAGAGCAACGCAAACAGATGCCAGGTACGCGCAAACAGCTGCAGTGATACTCGGCTAGCGGTCAGCGTGGAACGCGCGGCCATTTGATCCAGGTTGTCGCGCAAGCGAATGCGGTTTTTAAGCACCACTACAACAGCGTAAAGAAACGCCAATACCATGATGATAGTACCGGTCGCCTGACCCAAAGCGACTGCCAGATAAAAGTTGACTAATGGCACCACCACCATCAGGCCGTAACCGACTAAGCCGATTAAACGCGCCAGCCAGCGGTTCCAATAGGACGCTTCCTGAGCAGAAATAGGTAGCAGCCGAAGCCCTTCATAACGCGACGAAAATAACATCCTGACAGCGGCTTTTAATAACTCAATCACCAGGAAGGCATTTAAAAAGAGTGATGCGCGGGTAGAGAGTTCACCGGTTTCACCAACGGCAAACGTCGCCAGTAAGTTACCCCCCACATAGGCGAACGCAACCAACAGTACGTCTATGACAGCAGCAATGGCAACACATAGCACTAAGCGCAAGACAGGCGTTAGACCGCTACCATGTAGCGACCAACCGCTAATTTTAGTGAACAGTGGCTTAGCAAAGCGACGGCAAACTATAAATATCGCAAAGGTTGCAACAATCACGATACCTAGGTTTA
>SKHS01000199.1 GCA_007116835.1 Halomonas sp. | reverse complement strand
TGAAAGGTCAAACACTGGCCGAGTTGGCGCGCGAAATGGAGTTCGGTGGGTATTTGCGGCTTGGCTCGGGGGAAATGAAGAGCGGCGGTCATCGGCGTGAATCTATTTTGGCGGATGCAGTAGAAGCTGTTATTGGGGCGATTTACCTCGACGCTGGCATGGACGTTGTGCGTCAGCGGGTACTGGCATGGTACGCCGAACGCCTTGATAACATTTCACTGCAAGACACTCAAAAAGACCCAAAAACACGCTTACAAGAGTTTTTGCAGTCGCGTCAGGCAGCGTTACCTCGCTATGAAGTAGTCTCAGTAAAGGGGGAGGCGCATGCCCAGACCTTTACCGTGGAGTGCTACATTGATTTGTTAACCGAGCATACCACTGGTAAAGGCCCCAGCCGCCGCCATGCTGAGCAGCAAGCGGCTGAAGAAGCGCTATCCCACCTTGAAAAAAAACCTGGAGACAACTCATGAGTCAAACCTGCGGCTTCGTGGCCATCGTTGGGCGGCCCAACGTAGGCAAATCAACCCTCATGAATCGCATTCTAGGGCAAAAAATCTCGATTACTTCGCGCCGTCCCCAAACGACACGGCACCAGGTAATGGGTATTAAAACTGTCGATGAGACGCAGTTTATCTACGTTGACACGCCCGGTATGCACATTATGTCGAAAGACCGCAATAAAGCGATTAATCGCTTTATGAACCAAGCGGCGACCCAGGCATTACGTGATGTTGACTGTGTGGTATTTATCATTGACCGTACCCGCTGGACGGAAGAAGACCAAGCGGTGCTAAAGCGGCTTGAGCATGTGAAAGCGCCGGTGATTTTAGCGGTTAACAAAGTAGATCGCTTAAACGACAAAGGTGATTTGCTGCCCTGGCTGGCCGATGTCGGTGCTCGCCGTGAGTTTGCTGCGGTGGTGCCTATTTCTGCCAAACACGGTACTCAAGTAGATACGCTGGAAGAGGAAGTGGCCAAACACTTACCCGAAAGTGTTCACTTTTTCCCAGAAGATCAGGTGACTGATAAGAGCTTGCGCTTTATGGCGGCTGAACTGGTACGTGAAAAAGTAATGCGCCAGTTAGGTGATGAACTGCCGTATCAGATGACCGTAGAAATCGAAGAGTTTCGTGAAACAGAGCGTGTGACGCATATCAGTGCTTTAATTCTTGTCGAGCGTCAGGGTCAAAAAGTCATCTTGATTGGCGAGAATGGCGATCGTATTAAAAGTATCGGTCGTGAAGCACGTTTAGATATGGAGCGCGCATTAGGTACCAAGGTAATGCTTAATCTGTGGGTGAAAGTGAAACGCGGTTGGTCTGACGACGAGCGGGCGTTGAAAAGCTTGGGTTACGATCTCGATTGAGTGCTTCTATGTCGGCTGAGCCAGCGTTTTTGCTGCACCGCAGGCCTTACCGTGAAACCAGTGCGCTGGTCGATTTATTAACGCTCAATCATGGACGTATCCGTGCCGTTGCTCAGGGAGGGCAGCGGCCAGGCTCCAAGTCTCGTCAGCGGCTGCAGCCATTTACCCCCTTGTTTGTGACGTGGCGCGGCGAGCGTGAGCTGAAGCGGCTAATGCTAATGGAGTCGCGGGGGCACACAGCGTTGCTGGCGGGAGAAGGGCTGTTGTGTGGCTTATATGCCAATGAAATCGCAACACGACTACTCCCTTTGGAGCTGGCTTCCCCAGAGGCATTTGCCTTTTATAGTGCGCTGTTAGAAGCGCTGCCAGCACCGGCTGAGCGAGCCTTGGCGCTGCGACGGTTCGAGTGGGCGCTGCTCGAAACACTTGACGCTACGCCACGCTTTTGTACCCCGGATGGCGCCGTGTTAGACCCCCAAATTCGCTATCGTTTTGATCCACAAAGCCGCGCTTTTGTACCTGCAGAGCAGGGCATAGAAGGGCGAGCGCTGCGTTATATTGACCAAGGCGATTGGCAGCCTGCTGGTCTGGCTTCTGCCTTAAAAGCGGTCATGCGGTCAGCGCTTGCGCCCCATTTAGGTGCTACCGTTTTACGTTCCCGAGAGCTTATGCTTGATTTAGCCCGTCGCCGACAGCGCTAGGCGGGCATGTTGATATCACTTATTGGAGATACGCGATGCATCCCCCGCGGATTTTATTAGGCGTTAACATCGACCACATTGCGACGCTGCGCCAAGCGCGAGGTACTCGCTACCCTGACCCTGTTCAAGCAGCGCTGTTAGCAGAAGAAGCGGGTGCTGACGGGATTACGGTTCATTTGCGTGAAGATCGCCGCCATATTCAGCCTAGAGACGTGCGTGTGCTAGCCGAAGTGCTGAATACACGTATGAATTTAGAGATGGCGGTGACCGAAGAAATGCTGGCGCTGGCCGAGGAAATACGCCCAGCGCATGTGTGTTTAGTGCCCGAAAAGCGTGAAGAGCTGACTACCGAAGGGGGGTTGGACGTTGTTGGTGGTTTTGACCTGATTGCTGATGCTTGCCAACGTTTAAGCGTTATTGGCTGCGATGTGTCGCTGTTTATCGATCCTGAAGAAGCGCAAATTGATGCGGCTGTCCGCGCTGGCGTACCGACCATTGAGCTGCACACGGGCGCCTATGCCGAGGCAAAGCCAGGCAGTGATGCCGCTAACGCTGAATACGCCCGCCTGAATGCCGCAGCCATCCATGCTGTGTCGGCGGGCTTAGTGGTCAACGCGGGCCATGGTTTGCACTATCATAATGTTGAAGCGATTGCTGCCCTGCCTGGGGTTAACGAGCTGAACATTGGTCACGCGATTATTGCCCGCGCGCTGTTTGTTGGGCTCAAAGAAGCGGTTCAGGAAATGAAGCGTTTGATTATTGCGGGCCAAGAAGCTGGCTTAATGGCGGCGCTAGATACCCACGATCATGACCACGACCACAGCGGTTGCTGCAGCCACTAACATGATTGTCGGAATTGGCTCTGATATTGCTAGGGTTGACCGCTTTGCTCGTGCAATAAAGCGTCATGGGCCACGCTTTGCCCAGCGCATTCTGGGGGCTGACGAGCAAGCGGCTTGGCAGGCAAAAGGGCAGCCTGTCAGCTATTTAGCAAAGCGTTTTGCAGCCAAAGAGGCCTACGTCAAAGCGCTGGGACTGGGCCTAAGAAACGGCATGCAGTGGAGCGACATTCAGGTGCTTAACGATACGCTGGGTAAGCCAAGCCTGAAGCTAAGTGGTGAGGCGCTGCGCTTGTTTCATGCAAGCGGCGCCTCGGCTACCCATATAACGCTAAGTGACGAGGCCGATTATGCGGTGGCGTTTGTTGTCCTTGAACGCTAATAAGACAGCGTACCTTTGAAAGCTATAACCTATCCCGTTGCTCGCAAAGCCGCTTAATAGCGCCATAAAGCTCATTAAGTAAGCTTTCAGCATGGTTCAGCCCGCTAGTGCGCAAGCGTGTTTCCAGCGTTTCCACCGTTAATGCAAGGTCAGGCGCACCACAGTAGCGGCTTGCACCATTCAGTGCGTGCACCTGATCTAGCAAGACGCTGAGGTTTTGGTCATCAAAAGCAGCGCGTATTTGTACCTCACACTCCTCTAAGCTGTCGATCAGGCGCTTTAACTGCTCTTTAGCGAGCTGCGTTCTGCCGCCGGTCAGCCTAGCACCCAACTCAAGATCAATGACTGGTAGTACCGAGGGTAGATGGTGAGAGGGGGAGGAGTCATTGTCTGGCACAGCAGTTACTTGAGCAGCGTTAAGTGTTACGCCTAAAAAGCGCTGTAATTGCTGCTGTAGCTGCACTTCATTAATGGGTTTTACCAACACATCGTCCAGTCCTTCTGCCAGCCACTGCTGACGTTCGGCACTAAGCACATGAGCCGTGACGGCAACAATTGGGCAGCGTGCCCAGCTACTGCTAATTCTGCGTAACGCCTTGGTCGTCTGAACGCCGTCCATATCGGGCATGCGAATATCCATTAGCACCATGTCGGCTGTATGTTGGCGTGCATAATCAAGCGCTTCCTGACCGCTGGCCGCTACTACAATGTGAATATGATCATTTTCGAGTATGGCTTTTAAGAGCTCACGATTGGAGGCGTTGTCATCTACGATCAAAATAGTCACGGTGGGGTCAGGAAGTAGCGTAATGGGTGCTGCTACGTAAGGCTGAGTGTCGTTGACAGGCTGCATCACCTTCTGCAGCGTAGCGATGAGCTGCGCTCTGGTAAATGGTTTATACAGCATGTCGCCGCCGTGGGGGAGTTCCCATGGCGGTGTTTCAAAGCTCGCTGTGCTGGTTAAAATCAGCGTCGGGCAGGGTGCCTTTGCAATCACCGTTTGCCAGTAAGTTTTACAATCGCCCACAAAGTCATCGTGATCCAGGCTAAGTATTAGCAGCGCCTCATTACCGGACTCAATAAAGGAAACGGGGATGGCTCCCCAGCGTTCGAGCAGGTGCTCAAGCACATGGCGGGTAGGCAAATGTGGTTCATGCAGGCGAACGATGGATGCCTCAAGCGCTATCTCCTGGGGCCGGTCTTTCGTCATATCGGCTAATAGCGGCAGAGTGAACGAGAAGGTCGCCCCAGCGCCTAGCTCGCTATCCACGGTAATCTCTCCGCCCATGCGTTGAATGAGCTGTCGACAAATGGTTAAGCCTAAGCCACTGCCGCCGAACTGTCTGGAGTGACTGGGTTCTGCTTGGGAGAAGGCGCTAAATAGCGTCTCCTGCTGCTCCTTGCTCAGGCCAATGCCGGTGTCACTGACGCTAATGTTCAAAACAACATGCTGGCCTTCCTGGCTGTCCAGCATGACCCGGATAATGACTTCGCCCTTCGTGGTAAATTTAAGCGCATTGCTGATGAGGTTATTGAGCACTTGGTGAATACGCAGCGGGTCACCACATAGTGCAGCAGGCACATCGTCATACACCATTGCTACGAAATGAAGGTGTTTGCGTTGAGCCTCAGGCGCATGTAGGCCCACAACTTCATCGACCAGCGCGACAATATCTACGTCGACTTCTTCCAGCTTTAGCCGGTTGGCTTCCAGTTTTGAGAAGTCCAGCACGTCATTAACGAGCATCAGTAAATTGTCGCAGGCTCGATGCACATGTTCTAACCACTCTTTTTGCCGTGGATCCAGTGATGAACGGCCTAACAAACGACAAAACCCGATGATGCCATTTAAAGGCGTGCGAATTTCATGACTCATGTTGGCTAAAAATTCAGACTT
>SKHS01000088.1 GCA_007116835.1 Halomonas sp. | reverse complement strand
GCTAATAGCCAAATTTATACGCTTTAGGGGCTTTTCTGTTCATGCAAATGCGAGATGCAATTAATGCGGTAATGCGCCGCGAAGACCTCTCTTTCGATGCAATGCACGCGCTAATGCGCCAGATCATGACCGGCGAAGCCTCCGATGCGCAAATTGGTGGCCTGCTGGTGGGGCTGGCCATGAAAGGTGAGAGCGCCGAGGAAATTAGCGCGGCGGCCCAAGTTATGCGCGAGCTAATGAAGCGGGTAGAGCTACATACCGATAACGTAGTAGATATTGTCGGTACCGGCGGTGATGGTGCGAACCTGTTTAACGTTTCTACGGCGGCTAGCTTTGTGGCGGCCGCTGGGGGCGCTCATGTGGCTAAGCATGGTAACCGCAGCGTTTCTTCATCCTCAGGCAGTGCAGACCTTTTCGATATCGCCGGTATTTACCTTGATCTCAAACCTGAGCAGGTAGCGCGCTGTATTGAGCAGGTCGGCGTGGGCTTTATGTTTGCCCCCAACCATCACCCGGCCATGCGTTACGCCATTGGCCCGCGCCGAGAGATGGGCGTGCGCACGCTGTTTAACATCCTTGGCCCTTTAACTAATCCTGCCGGTGCACCTAATCAAGTGCTGGGCGTGTACTCGCTTGAGCTAGTGCCGTTAATGGCGGAAGTGCTCCGAAAGCTTGGCAGTCGCCACGTGCTGGTGGTGCACTCTGAAGATGGGTTAGATGAAATTTCGTTGGCTGCACCCACGCGGGTGGCTGAACTGAAAGAGGGCGACATTACTGAGTACACCATTACCCCAGAAGAGTTGGGTATTGAGCGCCAAAGCCTGACACCACTCAAAGCGACCAGTGCCGAAGATAGCCTACGGTTAGTGAAAGACTCGCTTAGCGGCGAAGGCCCGGCGGCGGATATAGTGGCACTTAATGCTGGGGCAGCGCTTTACTGCGCGGGTGTAGCCGACAGCTTAAAAGAGGGCGTAATGGTGGCTCAAGATGCACAGGCCTCCAAGCTGCCGCTTGAAAAGCTAAAAGAGCTTTCGCACTTTACTAGCGTCTTTAAAGGATAAAAATCCAATGACTGACCAGGCAACGCCAACTATTTTAACGCGCATTTTGGCCCGAAAGGACGAAGAAGTCGCAGAGCGCCTGCAGGCGGTAACCGAGGCAGACCTGCTGGCGCTGGCTGAAAAGCAGAGTGCACCCCGTGGTTTTATCGACGCGCTGAATGCCCGCATTATCGCAGGCGACGCAGCAGTCATCGCTGAAATTAAAAAAGCGTCGCCTTCTAAAGGCGTAATGCGTGCAGACTTTCATCCTGCGGATATCGCCAAAAGCTATGCCGAAGGCGGCGCAGCATGCCTATCCGTATTGACCGATGCAGACTTTTTTCAGGGCCATGAAGACTTTCTGATCGCCGCCCGCGATGCGTGCGACCTGCCCGTGATTCGTAAAGATTTTATTACCCATGGCTACCAGGTAACCGAGGCGCGTGCCATCGGCGCAGACTGTGTTTTGCTGATTGTCGCTGCCCTAGACGACGCCCAGCTGCGCGACTTGCACCAGCAAGCGAATGCGCTAGGTATGGATGTGCTCGTAGAAGTACACGACGCTGTCGAGCTAGAGCGGGCTCTGGCATTGGATCTGAAACTGGTAGGTATCAACAACCGCAACCTGCATACTTTCGAGACTAGCCTTAACACTACGCTGGACCTTCTTCCGCGTATTCCCGAAAGTGTCACGGTCATCACGGAATCCGGCATCCAAACTCGCGATGACGTGGAACTGATGCGTGACCATGACGTGAATGGTTTCCTCGTCGGTGAAGCCTTCATGCGTGAAGAGGATCCGGGGCAGGCACTGAAAAACTTGTTTTTTTAACGAGATGACCGCAGTGGTGTCAGCATTTGATAAGCGTTGATGCCACTTTCTGGACACTTTGTTAATTCATCTCAGGAAATGACGCTATGTTCCAACGTCGCCTTGGATTTGCGTTGCTGGTACTGACGCTACTTACGTTTATCCAGGGCGGTGTCGCCATATGGGCAATAGATGGTGCCCGGCAAAAAGTAGAGCTTGGCCGCCTTTCCAGCGATTTACATACCGGTTTTATGGCTTTTTCAGATGCTAAAAACCGGCTGAGAACATGGCTCGTTGATGCCCAAAATAACCCCAGCCCTGACCTTGATCAACGTGACTTCCTGCTTCAAGAAATGCGCTCTGACTTACAGCAACTACATACCAACAGCGATCGATTAGCTGAACGCACAACACAAACGAATGAACAAGTGACCGCCTTAATTGAAGAGCGCAGAGCGGCGCTGGTGACATTCGACAAGCTTTTCCAAGCGTTGGAAACAACAGCCTTAGCGCTATCGCCTACCTTAGCGACCGAACAGTTTGAGCAGGTTGATGGGCAAAGCCTACAGGTGGTGCTGGCTGACGCGCTGGCGCGTGAACGCACGCTGCTTGCGCAACAGCGTAGTGATGCAGACCGCTCGCTGCAGCAGCTCATTATGTGGGCCGTATTAGCAACCATTACGCTCACACTCACGATTATGGGGGTATTTGGGTACTTCGTGCGTGCATTACGGCGGCCTGTGCATGAGCTCGTAATGGGGGCAAAAGCGTTTCAGCGTGGTGAGCTGACGCATCGGCTAGATGAAAATATGCCCGATGAATTTGGACGCGTTGCGGCGCGTATGAATCTGATGGCCGATGAGTTGAGCCAGCACCGTCAGGCTGAGCAGGATCGCCAGCAACACCTGGAAGATTTGGTTGAGTTGCGTACCCGAGAACTTGAGCAGGCGCTTGCTAGTCTGCGGCAGTTAGGGAATCAGCGCCAACAACTGCTTGAAGACATCAGTCATGAACTGCGTACGCCGACAACGTCGATTCGCGGAGAAGCCGAAATTACGCTGCGAGGAAGCAAGCGTAGTGAAGCCGAGTACCGCCAGGCATTACAGCGTATTGCCAGTGATGCCGCCCATCTGGCGGATGTTATCAGCGACTTGCTCACGATGGCCAGGAGCGACATCGTAGAGTGGCAGGTGCAGCGTCATCCCCTTGACCCCAGCGCGGTGCTCCGCGATGCGATAGGTCAGGCTTCCACGTTAGGCAGGCTTCGTCATATAACCCTGCATAGTGAGTCGTTAGCGACAGCAACAGTGTTAGGCGATGCCCAGCGGTTGCAGCAGATGTATGGGATCTTGTTAGACAACGCGGTTCAATACTCCCATCCCGGCGGGGTGGTCACCATCACGGCCACCATTGAAGAACAGCAAGGTGAAAAGGTGTGGGAGTTGTGCATCGGTGATCAAGGGATTGGTTTGGAAGGCCAAGACGCCCAGCGGCTTTTCGAGCGTGGTTATCGAGGTGTGCAAGCGCGCAATCATCGCCCAGATGGACAGGGAGTGGGGTTAGCGATTGCTATGCTATTAACGCGCTTGCATGGTGGACAATTGTGTCTTGAAGCCCCAGCAACAGGGGGATGTGTCGCTCGCCTTCAACTACCTGTGCATACAGCAAGCACCCGCTCTGCAGGCATAGCAACATAGCGCTGTTTTGACTGCTCGAGCGCTTATATGAGTAATGACGATGCACATTATTTTGGTTGAGGATGACCCTCGTATTCGTGACTTCCTAAGCCGCGGCTTAATGGCAGAAGGGCATCGTGTGGATGCGTTTAGCGAAGGGCAAACCGCGCTGCTGCACATTATTCAATGTGCTCGGTCTGCTGATATACAGCCAGTGGTGATTTTGGATCGACTGTTACCTGATATTGGTGGGATAGAGGTATGCCGGAACCTGCGAACGGCCGGGGTTGCATTCCCTGTGCTTATGCTTACCGCGCTTGATAGTATCGAGGATCGTGTCTCTGGGCTTGAGGCGGGAGCGGATGACTATTTGGTTAAGCCATTTGCATTTGAAGAACTGTTGGCGAGACTCGGTGCGTTGACACGTCGCTACAAAGGCCATGACGTGGTGTTTGACAAAGTGCTATGGGTGGGAGATCTCTGCCTAGACCGAGAACAGCGTTGTGTGACCCGAGCAGGTCAGCGTATCGAATTAACCCCAAAAGAGCTGGCTATACTGGAGTTATTGATGTCGACACCAGGTAAGCTCTATAGCAGAGAGCGAATTCTGGCTAGCGTCTGGGGAGCTCATGAAGACCCGTTAACCAATATCGTGAATGTTTATATTCGTCGGCTACGCAGTAAATTAGATGCTCACGGTTCAGGTGATTCGCTGATTACTACCCAGCGTGGCTTTGGTTACCGTATAGATGATACGACGGCTGGGTGATAGCCGTTAACGCTATTCACCTTGTTTTAATGAAACGCTACTTCGCTATTAATACTGCGGTGATCTGGATGAAAGCCTGGCTGGCTTACATTAAACGTGTTCGCTTTAGTAACTTTCTAGTGATTCACGATGGAGATGCCAGCATGTTCAAGACTCTTATTACGAGCGCAGTATTAGGCCTTAGCGTAGGCGCGTTTTCACTAGCCAATGCTAACAACGTCACTCATTTAGGCGGCGATATTACCGAAGAGCAGGTGTTAGCAGCGCAGCAGGCGTGGGGTGAAGCACTGGTCAACATTGCAAACACGTATGAAAACGACGGTATAGAAGCTGCTAGTGAGTTGGCTCAATCCGTCATTGAGAGTGCTTATGGGTATGACATGGGGCCCGTGCTTTTTAAACCAACGCTAGCGGCCGCGCCACAAACGTTCCGTACTACCCCTGAAGGCGCGCTAGCTTACTTTGTGGGTCATAGTGATGAGTTCCCCAGCGACAGCGGCTTTGCGCTAAAAGGCTGGCAGGAAGTTACCATTGATAACGCAGCGATTTTTATCAGTGGTGATACAGCAATGACCATGGGCAACGTGTCTATCCTGGATAGCGAAGGTAACACTACGATGGTTGATAAAACCTGGGGTTACCAGCTAGACGATGAGGGCGAGCTGCGTATCGTATTGCACCATTCATCGTTGCCTTTCACGGAGTAACGCATCTGGCGATTGCCAGGTTCATTGAAAGACCAAATGAAAAAAAGGGCTTACACCGCGTGTAAGCCCTTTTTTCATTACTAGCAGTTTGTTGTGTGCTAACGGCTACGCAAGCATACCAACAACGCCTGAAGCGGGTGGGGTAAGGTTTGTGCTGAGTAGCGTTTCACCTGGCTACGGCAGGAGTAGCCGGTGGCGAGCAGCTTGCCCGCGTTTTCCT
>SKHS01000040.1 GCA_007116835.1 Halomonas sp. | reverse complement strand
GGTTGCGCCGCCCTACGATATTAAATTCGCCGATTTTGACATCGAAGAAGAGTATCGTGGCGATTGGGAAAAATTTGATATGTTCAAAATTTCCCATAAGAACGACGAGGAAGTCATCCGCGCCTACTCAATGGCTAACTATCCGGATGAAAAAGGCCTCCTCAAGTTCAACATTCGTATCGCGACACCGCCTCCTGGTACTAACCACCCGCCGGGTCTTATGTCTACCTACGTCTTCAATCTGAAGCCGGGTGACAAAGTGACCGTTATGGGACCGTTTGGTGAGTTCTTCGCCAGAGACACTGATGCAGAAATGGTCTTCATCGGTGGTGGTGCAGGCATGGCGCCGATGCGTAGCCATATCTTTGACCAGCTCAAGCGCTTGAAGTCTCAGCGTAAGATCTCCTTCTGGTACGGTGCGCGTTCGTGGCGTGAAACCTTCTACAATGAAGAGTACGATCAGCTGGCTGAAGAGTTCCCGAACTTTGAGTGGCATCTGGCACTGTCAGACCCGCAGCCAGAAGATAACTGGGAAGGGCCGACTGGCTTCATCCACAATGTACTGTATGAAAACTATCTGAAGGATCATCCTGCTCCTGAAGATTGTGAGTACTACATGTGTGGGCCGCCGATGATGAACGCATCTGTTATTAAGCTACTGCTGGATATGGGCGTAGAGCCAGAAAACATCCTGCTGGATGATTTCGGCGGCTAATTATTGCTTGTTGAAAGCTGCCTACGGGCACTGACGGGGCTGGCCTTTTGGCTAGCCCCGTTTCGTATATACATGTTGAAAAAAAAATCACACCGCTGATCATTAGAAGTGTGTGAGGTACAATAGCTGGCAGATGTAGACAATAGCGAACACGAGGCACTTACTGACATGACCGTTGTCTGTAGGTGAGCAGTTAATGCAATGGTGGGAGGTACGCATGACAATCTGGCTACTGGTATTTGGTTTTATGGCATTGGTAATGACCGCCATGGCCGTCGGTGTTCTGATGGGGCGTAAGCCTATCGCAGGCTCTTGCGGTGGTTTGAACCAGCTAGGTTTAAAAGAAGGCTGTGATATCTGCGGCGGTAAAGACGAGGTTTGTGAAGAAGAGAATCGCAAGCAGATAAGCGAACGCCGCCGTAGTGACGAAAGCCGCGGCGCTGACCTGGGCTACGATGCAACGCGTCGTTAACCATTTCGCCACGTATTTAACAACGTAGCGCCATCAACGCTCGCTATAAAGGCGGGCGTTTATGTATGTGTTATAAACGTTTATCTAGATGTTTAGGTAGTCAGAACAAGGAGATTCAAACTGTATGGCGGTTCATAATTACGATGTCGTCGTCATAGGTACTGGCCCTGCAGGGGAGAGCGCTGCCATCAACGCTGCCAAGCATGGCAAGCGCGTAGCCATTATCGATAAACAGGCTCAGGTAGGCGGTAATTGTACCCACTGGGGAACAATACCCTCGAAAGCGCTGCGTCACCAGGTGAAGCAGATCATGGCGTTCAATACCAATCGCATGTTTCGCGATATCGGTGAACCCCGTTGGTTCTCATTTCCTAAAGTGATGGAGCGCTCCCGCGGCACGATCGATAAACAGGTGGAAATGCGCACGACATTCTATGCACGTAACCGGATTGATTTATACCATGGTGTCGCCCGCTTTAAAGATGAGCACACCGTTGTCGTGCGTGACCGTCAGGAAGGTATGGAAGAGCTGGTGGCTAAAAAAATCGTGATTGCCACGGGGTCTCGCCCTTATCGTCCTGCAGATATTAACTTCCGCCACCCACGTATTTATTGTTCTGATACGGTGTTAAGTCTTTCGCATACGCCCCGTACGTTGGTTATTTTTGGGGCGGGGGTTATCGGCTGTGAGTATGCCTCTATTTTCTCAGGCTTAGGCGTCAAAGTTGACCTGATTAATAACCGCGATAGCCTACTCTCATTTCTAGATGACGAGATTAGCGATGCGCTTTCTTACCATCTGCGTAAGCATGGTGTATTGATACGCCATAACGAAGATTACGCCAGTGTTGAGGGTAATGAGTCGGGCGTTGTGGTACACCTGAAGTCAGGTAAGAAAATCCGTGCGGATGCTTTCTTATGGGCCAATGGACGTACCGGTAATACCGATAGCCTCGGGCTTGAGAACATTGGCTTGGAAGCCAATGGACGTGGCCAACTTAGTGTTGATGAGCAATATCGTACCTCGCTGCCACATGTCTATGCAGCGGGCGATGTGATTGGGTGGCCCAGCCTTGCGAGTGCAGCCTATGACCAGGGGTTGAACTCATGTAACGAGCTGCTCGACAAAGACTATCGTTTCGTTAGCGATGTTCCCACGGGTATCTATACCATTCCTGAAATTAGCTCTTTTGGTCTTAACGAGCGGGAACTTACCGAAGCGAAAGTGCCTTACGAGGTGGGTAAAGCGTTCTTCAAAGATACTGCTCGCGCGCAAATAACCGGCGATATCGTTGGCATGCTGAAAATCCTCTTCCATCAAGACACGTTAGAAATTCTCGGCATTCACTGTTTTGGCGATCAGGCATCGGAAATTCTGCACATTGGACAGGCCATCATGCAGCAGGAGGGGGATGCAAATACGGTGAAGTACTTCATCAATACGACGTTCAACTACCCCACTATGGCTGAGGCATATCGGGTGGCGGCACAAAATGGCTTAAATCGAGTGTTTTAGCGAGCTAACATTGTGGGAGTGGCACAACTCCCGCAATGCCCACCTCACAGTCCATCCAGTAACTGCTGCGCACGCGACTGCGATTCGCCTTCTAGCTCGGCGGCTTTAGTTAGCGAGTAGCGCGCTGTTTCAGTGTTACCGCTGTTTAGTTGCAGAATAGCTAAGTTCAGCCAGGCAGCACCCATGGTAGGGTCACGCTGGGTGGCAATGTTGAAGGCATGAACAGCGTCTTCAGTCTGTTTGTCTGCATACAGCGCATTGCCCAAGGCAAAGTGGCCAAGTGGGTTGGCAGGAAAGCGTTCAACAAACGCTTGCCAACTGGTCAGTGTTGCCACTGAACCATGTAACGCTTCATAGGCGCTGAGCGCTTCCAGCGCGTGATGGGCCGAAATGCCTGCAGGTAGAGTGCCAGGTTCACTGACCACAAACCCCCAGCGCTGCGTGCGTGCCCAGGTCGCATCAAAGCGGCTAAACGACATCGTATGTCGTTCTATTTCACCACTGCGTAAGATCAGCGTTTCATTAGGCAAATCAAAACCAATGGCTACCGCGTAGTGCCACATTGGGAATGCCGGCAACGCAAGGTTCTGCATGACGACTACTGGGTCACCTGCTTCCAGGTGGCTAAGCAGTGCGTCCATAGTGGGGCGAATTGGAATCGCCAGCTGCTGATAACGGCGTACGGTGGCTAGCATTTCAGGTTGAACGCTACCGTCTCGGCCAGGCAAAAACACCTGTGGAATCAACTGCTCAAGCTCGGCATCTACCCCGTGGTGGTTAAGCACCATGGCCAGTGTTGCTGGGCCGCACTGATACTCCGTTTGGGCGTAAAACGGCACGTCGGTAAGCTCGGTTTGCGGTGTAAGGCTAGCTTTAGTGCTTTCTAGTAGCACTGGGCTGCGGGCACAGCCGTTAAGCAGGGGCAGCAGGGCAAGCAGTAAAACGCCCGCAAGGCGGGCGCTTAAAAGGCGTTTCATCATGATGGGTAAATCAGCGAGTGAACGGATAGACATCGGTCAGCCCAAGAATGTCAGTCACCAGCAAAATAATAAACACCGCAAACAAGGCACCGATCACGCCAGCACCCGCGGGTAGCTGCTCTAATTGTTCAGCCATTTGCTGCGCTTCGGCGTCGCTCAACGCGGCTACGCGGGCTTCAACGTCATCTAAATTAACGCCTTGCTTTAGCAGTTGATCTTGCACGTCTGCGCGAGCGAGGATGTCATTAATGCGCGCGCGGTCGGCACTTGCACGGTCACCTGCTAAAACAGATTGCGTTGAGACTAACTCCATGCTCTGGGGGGCAGAGGGGGCAGCTGCAACAGGCAAGCTGGTGAACACTAGGGCGGCAATCAATAAAGCCGAAAGGTAAGCACGAACAGTTTTCATCGTTGTCATCCTTAGACGTATCAGGGAGCAAGCTGTTTTGTTTCTTGAATCAATAGTATAGAAATAATTAGTGCAGGATTTAAGGCGAAAACGAAAAGTACTAATTATTTGCACTAATGCGATAGGTCCAGGGAGTTTCAGCTAAAATTCCCTTGCCGCCCGCTATGGTCATGGCCAGGTCATGTAACCCTGGCCACAAGGGCACGGCAGAGGCACCTTTCACCGCTAGGTCCAAACGCTGTGCCATTAACAGCAGTTTGTGCAAACGTTTCATCGAAAGGCGGCTGATGGCCTTTTGATAGGCGGGGCGGCGCTTATCAAAAATCATTGGTTTTTGAGTTTTACAGGCGTGCTCGAAGCTTTGGCCCTGATCAAGGTGCTGGTGAAGTGAGAGTAGGGTGCGTAGCTCACGGCTTAATGCCCACAGCACAATAGGCGCTTCGACGCCTTCACTGCGTAGGCCATTAACAATACGCGAGGCGCGACTAGGTTCACCTTTTAAGCAGGCGTCCGCCAAATTAAACACATCAAAACGGGTGTTGTCTTCCACGCCCTGGGCAATGCTTTCAATATTGAGGCGCGTGTTAGGGGGGTGAATAAGTGCGAGTTTCTGCAGCTCTTGATCCGCAGCTAACAGGTTGCCCTCGGTGCGCTCGCCTAGCAAACGCGCTGCTTCTAGGTCAATTTGCAAGCCATGCAGAGATGCGCGGTCGCGCAGCCAATAGCCTAAACGTGAGGCATCTACTGGCCACACGGGAACAAACAGGCTTTTTTTATCGAATGCCTTGAACCAGGCACTCTTTTGCTGTTTGGCATCCAGCTTACCCATGCTGATAAGCAGTAGGTCGTCACTGCCATCCATCGTTTCTGCGTACTGTGCCAGCGCCTTACTGCCTTCCTGGCCCAGTTTGTGTGTGCCTAAGCGCAGTTCCAACAGTTTATTGGAAGCGAACAGGGAAAGGTTGCTGGCCGTTTCCAACAGCCGCCCCCAAGCAAAATTTGCCTCTACATCCAGGACTTCTCGCTCTTCAATACCGGCTTGCCGAGCAGCTAAACGCACGGCGTCGCAGGCATCACGGTGTTGCAGTGGCTCATCGCCAGCAATAATCACCGCTTTAGGCAGCTTTTTCGCAAG